>JAHEKK010000163.1:0-4419 GCA_024638395.1 Gemmatimonadota bacterium
GAGCGAGAGACGCTTCGCACCCGGCGAGTCCACCTCCGACCACCGAGACATCCGCCATGGGTTCTCGCCCGCTACTTCGCCGCGGCCGTCTTGCGCCGGCCCCGGCCGCTCTTCTTCTTGGTCTTCTTCCGCTCCGCAGCCTCCGCCAAGAGGGCTACCGCCTGTTCGACCGTGGTATCCAGCGGATCTGAGCCCTTGGGCGTGCTGGCGTTCACCGAGCCGTCCGTTACGTAGGGACCGTAGCGGCCGTCGAGGAGTTGGATCTCGGCGCCGGATTCCGGATGGGAGCCGATGACCTTCAGCACCGTCTTACCCCGCTTCTGAGCGAGCAAGGCAAGCGCCTCGTCAAGCGTCACAGTGAAGATGTCATCGACGGACTTGAGGCTCCGGTACTGACGCGCCCGTTCGACATATGGGCCGTAGCGCCCGAGTCCCGCTGTGACAGGCTTCCCCGAGTCGGGATCGGTCCCGACCTCCCGGGGCAGCGAAAGGAGCTTGAGAGCGTAGTCCAGGGTCACCTCGTCGATGGACATCCCGCGGGGGAGGCTGACCCGCCGGGGCTTCTTCTCCTCCTCGGCCTCACCGAGCTGAACATAGGGACCGAACGGCCCGACCTTGGCGTAGACGTTGAGCCCCGTCTCGGGATCTTCTCCCATGGGCTCATCGGCCCTCGAGGTGGCTTCGAACAGTTCGATGGCCTTCTCGACGGTGAGTTCGTCAATGAGGAGGTCCAGGGGGATCGTGGCCCTGTCGGCCTCGTCTCCCTGACCCCGCTCGGCGAAGACGTAGTTCTTTCCGATTCGAACCCGGATTGGCTGGCCGGTTTCGGGATCCTCGCCCACGGGAATGGTCGGGAAGTCGATTTCTGGCAGGCTCTCTTCGATCCTGCGGACCAGGCCCAGCCGCCCCTCTTCCCCATTGTAGAATGCATCCAGGAACGTCTCGGAATCCGCCTGTCCTGCGGCGATGTCGTCCAACGCATCCTCCATCCGGGCAGTGAAGCGCAAGTCGATGTACTGTCCGAAGTGCTCCCTCAAGAGGCGGATCACGGCCATGCCGACGTAGGTCGGCACGAGGGCCCCGCTCCTTTTCTGCACGTACTCACGGTCCTGGATGGTGGAGATGGTCGGCGTGTACGTGGAGGGCCGCCCGATCCCTTCCTCCTCCAGCTTCTTTACCAGCGAGGCTTCCGTATATCGCGGCGGGGGACGGGTTTCGTGCTGCTCCGCTTCCACGCCCTGGAGCACGGCCGCCGTGCCCTGAGCGCCGACGGCGTCGCCCTCCTCGAGCTGCGGCAGGATCTGATCCTCGCGCTGCTCTCCGTATACGCGAAGGAACCCAGGGAAGCGCAGGATGGAGCCGTTCGCACGGAAAACGTGGGGCTCCCCGTCGATGTCGACCACCATGTCGACGACCGTTCTGTCGAGCTGGGCATCCGTCATCTGGCAGGCCACCGTGCGGCTCCAGATCAGCCGGTACAGCGAAAGCTCGTCCTTCGAAAGGAAGGGTGCGACGTCCTCTGGCGTCCTGGAGATCTCGGACGGCCGAATGCCCTCGTGAGCCTCCTGAGCAACTTTTGACTTGGTCTTGTAGACACGGGCCTCCGAATGGTACTCCGGGCCATATGTAGCCTTGATGAAGGCCTCGGCGTCCGAGAGGGCCTTCTGGGACAGCGTCACCGAGTCCGTACGCATGTAGGTGATGAGCCCTTCTCGCTCGCCGCCCCCGAGATCGATGCCTTCGTAGAGGCGCTGGGCGACCATCATCGTCTTCTTGGGCGACATCCGGAGTCGGTTGCTGGCGGCCTGCTGCAGGGTCGAGGTCGTGAAAGGCGGCGATGGTCGCTGCCGGGTGGATTTCCGGTCCACCGAACCCACGCGCCACGGGAGGATGCCGGCCGCCGATGCCGCGATGTGTCTGGCCGCGGTCTCGTCGAGGACGACCACATCGTCAGTGGCGTTGGGCTCACCCGTGACCGGATCAAAGTGTCTTCCGGTCGCGACTCGCTTTTCGCCCACCCGGGTCAGGGCTGCCGTGAAGGCACCCTCTGCCCACTCCAGCGACGCTTTTGCGTCCCAGTACTCGGAGGTCCGAAAGCGTTGCCGTTCCTCTTCCCGTTCGACGATCAGCCGGAGCGCCACACTCTGGACCCTGCCGGCGCTGAGCTTGGTCCTGACCTTCTTCCACAGCACGGGCGAAAGGCTGTAGCCGTACAACCGGTCCAGAATGCGGCGTGCCTCCTGTGCCTTTACCAGCGGCCGGTTGACGTCCCTGGGCGACGCCAGCGCCTCCTGGATCGCGGCCCGGGTGATCTCATGGAAGGCGATCCGGCGAATGGGCACATCCGGCTCGAGAACCTCGAGGAGGTGCCAGCTTATGGACTCCCCCTCGCGGTCCTCATCCGTCGCCAGAATGACCTCGTCGGCGTTCTTCAGGATCTTCCTCAGTTCCTGCACCCGCTTCTTGCTGGCCTGGGGCACGACGTAGACCGGCCGGAAGCCGTCCTCCGTGTCCACCGCAAGGCGAGCCCACGACTTCTTCCTGATCGCGGTCGGGATCTCCTTGGCGGAGCTCGGCAGATCCCGGATATGCCCGTACGAGGCCTCCACCCTGTAGTCCGGGCCGAGGAATTTTTCGATCGTTTTGGCCTTCGCAGGCGACTCGACGATGACAAGCTTCACAGTAGGTGCGTTTCCTATCCCATCGACGTTTCGGTACCGGACCGCGGAACGCCAATGCCTTCCGGTTCACGATTGGCAACTTGGCTTTCCAGGCCCTCGAATTCGCGCTTCGATTCTAATACCACAGACGAATCCGTGGGGAATCGGCGTCCTCTTGCCACCGGACACGAGCCGAAAAAAGTGGTCGGGGGGAGGTCGAATCAAACGGCAAAGGCCCCGGCGGAGCGGACTCCACCGGGGCCTCGGGCAACGCGTCCGACGGGACTAGTTGAAGTCCTCGCGCACGATGCTCGGCGTGACCAGAATGAGCAGGTCTCGCTGGACCGTGCTCTCCCGGGTCGTACGGAAGATCCTACCGATACCAGGCAGGTTCATGAGAAACGGGATGCCGGACCGGACTTCCTGCTTCTCGGTCACCGTGAGGCCACCGATAGCCACCGTCTCTCCGTCGTTCACGAGGACCCGGGACTCGGCATTCTGCTTCCGGAAGATCAGTCCGACGTCGCTGTCGGCCAGGTCGGCGGAGGAACGCTCGGCCATGAGCTCGAGAAGGATGTTGTCACCGGCGGTGACGTGGGGGGTCACCTCGAGGATGACACCCGTCTCCTTGTAGTCGACCGTGGCGATGGGCAGCGAGCTTTGAGCACCACCACCGCCACCACCACCGCCACCACCACCACCGCCCAGGGCGCCGGCGTCGATGACACGGACCGGTGTTTCCTCACCGACCACGATCCGGGCCATCCGGTTGTCCAGCACCTGGACCGACGGCGACGCCTGGATGTCCGACATCTGAACGGATTCCAGAGCGTCGATGAAGTTGAGTAGGGTGAATCGGCCCAGGACGAGCGAGGTCAGCACGCTGACCGTGGGAGCTGCGACCCGGTTGTTGGCGTTCCCCAACGCGGCGATGGACGCCCCGTTGATCGAGATCAGGTCGGTGCCCCTCGGGACTTCCTCGCCGGCGTCGACGAAGCCGTTCCCGTTGAGGTCGTTCCACCCCGGGGACAGGAGATTCAGCTGGTTCCCCTGGGTGTCCTTCAGGTCGTACGTGACGCCCAGCTCTTCCAGGTCCGTGCGGTTCACGAAGATGATCTTCGCCGCAATGTTGACCTGGGGGGTCCGGACGTCGAGCTGCTCGATGAGCTGCCCGACTTGCTCGAGGACCCGTGGAATGTCGGACACGACTAGAGTGTTGGTTCCCTGACCCACCGAAACACGACCGCGCTCGCTGAGAAGCGCCGTGATGGGCTCGACCAGCTCGTCCGCTTCTGCGTAGTTCACGCGGAACGGCCGGGTGTCCAGGGGTAGAACCGTTTCCTGTTGGAAAAGGTTGTCCACGTCGTCGACGCGTATGATGCCTGTCTCCAGCTCCTGGGCCACGAGGCCATGGGCTGAGAGTAGGGTCTGCAGAGCCAGGTCCCAAGGCTGATTCCGGATGTCCGCCGACACCAAGCCCTCAACGTCCGATCCCGGCACGATTGAGCGGTTTGCAAACTCGGCAAAGGTGAAAAGAACGTCGCGGATGGGCGTGTTCTGGAATGACACCGTGATCGGCCGGCGCACTTCCTGCGCCTGCGTCAGGGCTTCGCTGACCGGAGCGGCTCCCGCCAGGTCCGGCGCGTCGGCCGGGGCAGATACGTCCGCTCTCCCTGCAGCGCTCCAGCTCTCGAAGGGGGCTCCACGATTCTCGAGCCTGATCAACACCGCGCCTTGCTGGTTGCTCACCGCATAAGGC
>JAHEKK010000163.1:4429-7071 GCA_024638395.1 Gemmatimonadota bacterium
GCTCGAGAACGAGGCGCACGATATCGTCAGAATACTGGCTGGTCCGGATCGCACGGACACCGCCCCGATTCACATCGGTGTAGCTCTCTTGTTCCATCGCGTGGCGCGCACCCATGAGATCGAGGACGAGCCGATGGGGACCCGCCAGCATGAAGTCCTGGACTTCGACGTGTCCATCGATGGACACGACGACTTCCGTGTGACTAGCGGCGGAGTGGATGCTCACCCCGGTGACCGGCCCTCCCACGCCGATAACGGCGCTGAGCGCCAAGGTCAGAATCGAGGTCATGACGGGCCTCCTTGGTCTGCCCTAGGCAGTTCAATTACGTGACGTTCTGTCATTCCGAACTCTTCTACTTCAACGACGACCCGGTCCTGGGAGATGTCCACGATCCGGGTGTTTCCGAGGATGTCGCCGCGGCGCAGCCGATGGGTCTCGAACAGCGCCCCACCGCCACCACCACCACCGCCGCCCCCACCACCGGCGTTCGACACGCTGCCGACACCGAAGAGGGCCACGCTGTACAAGGGATTCTGGTGATGGACGACGCCGAGGAGATTCAGCTCCTCGAATCGGGGCCCACCCGCCGTACTATTGACGAGGGCCACGAACGGATTCCGTCTCACGTAGGCGGGGTACTGGAACACCTCCCGCTCGAAGACGAGGTCCATCGAGTCGGCCAATTGGACCACCGGCGGCGCTTGAGCCTCGCCGACCTCTGGCCGGCCGGCTACGGCCATCAGGGCCAGGGCAACCAGTGTCGTAGTTCTAGTCATCGATCAGGCTCCGGCCTGGGTTTCTGGTTGCGTAGGCACTGCACGATCCGAGACCACGTAGGTCTGGATCCGGAACCTGGCGTTCACGCGACCCTCCGGGGCCTTCGTTCCGGTCTGCGTAGACACCGGAGCGGGGCCCAGTTGCATGTCCACCGAGGCCACGATCCTCTCGAGAGACGCGATGGAGGCCAGGAAGGTCCCCACGCTGTGGTAGGTGCCCTGGACTCCCAGCTCATAGCTCCAGCGGTCGTAGTGATCACCGATCTCCATGGGCTCCGGCCGCATGAGCGTGATCTCGACCCCGGTTCTCCGCCCTTCGAGCGACATGGCTTCGAGAAGAGCGGCCACTTCCTCGTCTTGGGGAATGAGCTTTTCGAGCTGAACGATGTGGCCTTCGTAGAGGGCCAGCCGTTGCTCCAGCTCTGCTCCTCCCCGCGTGGCAATGATCTGCGCCCGGCGGTTCTGGTTCTCCAGCTGCTCCAGGCGGGCTTCGAGTCCCAAGGCCTCTTCGGCCCTCGGCGAATAGTAGTAGGCATGGAAGATGTACAGGGCGGCCAGGGCGAGCCCGGCGCCGAGTAGCGCATTCCTGCGTTTTGGATCGTCAGGCAAGAGTGCCATGGTTGCTCCGGTCCCTTACGGTCGGTCTGAGCTGGTCGATCCGACGTCCTGCTCCAAGGAGGACGTGGCTCGGCCTATCTCGACAAGTTCGGCTCCGGCCGGACTGGCCTGGAGAGAGGCGGTGGACCCCAGTAGCGGCTGCATCTGCAGTATCTCCGGAGGAGGCTCCTCGAGCTCCGCTTCCAGAATGAACTGGTACACACCCTGGCCCTGGCCGCGGCCCGAGCGCTCCAGGGTCTGCTCGGTGCTGATCAGCCGGACGTTCCGGATGAACAGGGACGATTCGAGGCTGTTCCAGAAGCGGGTGAGGGCGAAGTTGTTCCCCGCCTTCCCCTCGATCCGGAATTGCATGGGATCGCCGTCCGATACCTGGACGATGTTGGTGAGCCACGTGTAGTCCGGAAGCGCCCGTCCCACCTCGTCCATCAGATGGGCCCATACGTAGCGCTGAGCGTCGATCCGCTGAATGATGGCGACCTTCTGGGCAATCGAGTCCCGACGAGCCTGCAGGATCTCGGTCTTCTGGATCAGGTCGGCATACCGCACCGAATCCTGGACCGCGGCTTCCAAGCCCTGTTCGAGGTCCGAGAGGCGGGCTTGGATCTGGAAGAATTGGTTTCCTCCGTAGCCGAGAGCAGCCAGGATCGCGATTGCGGATCCCACCACCCATTTGTCCGCCGAGAGACCCCCGACCTTCGGGAGTGAAAGAGAGAAGCCGGCCTTCTTGGCCTGACGCTTCTTCCCACCCGGGAGGAGATTGACTTCGATCACGGATCAACAGCTCCTTGGCGTGTTTCGGTGGACTAGGCGGAACGGAGGGCGAGCCCGAGGGGCAGCAGCAGCATGGGACCGGCCTCTTCCAACACCATCTCTACACCGGCATCCGGCCGGACGGGAACGCGCTCGAAGGGGTTGACTACGCGGGTTTCCACACCCATTCGGCTGGCCAATCGTTCGGCCATCTCGGGAATCCGGGCACCACCCCCACTCAAATAGATTCGGCCGAGGCTGGAAGCTGATTGACGGGTCATGAGGAAGGCTGAAGCACGCTCGATCCCGACCGCGACCTCGTCGGCCGCGGTGTCCACGGCCCGGTCCAGCCCGTCGAGGGGCTGCCTTCCCTGCACAACGTCCTCAGCCTGTTCGGCGGTGAGACCGTGCTCCCGCTGGAGAGTCTCCCGCAGCCGACGGGATCCGAAGGGGATATCCCGCGTGAGGATCGGCACCCCGTCTTCCAGGATGTTCAC
>JAHEKK010000164.1 GCA_024638395.1 Gemmatimonadota bacterium
ATGATCCCCGTGGCGGCGGGGAAGAAGACGGCGAACACCGCCCAGAACGTAGTTCCCGAGAAGTTGTTTTCAGGGGCGCCGCGGAACTCGCCCACCAGGTGGATGGGGTTTTCCGAGGTCCAGACCTCGAAGGCGCCGAAGATGGCGACAAGGGACGCGACGATGACCGCCAGCACGACGTACTGAATTCGGAAGGCCAGGTCGGCACTGACGTAGGCGATCCCCATGATCACGGCGAACGCGGCCAGATCGACGAGGATGGCCGGGTGGTCGGGGAAGATCCAGTTCCAACCCTCCCTCAACCCGAAGATGTACATGGATACCACGAGGGCCTGCGACAGATAGAGGGGGACGCCGACGCTCCCTCCGATCTCGAAGCCCAGGGACTTGGAGATGATGGCGTAGGGTCCCCCGGCTCCGATGCGCGTATTGGTGGCGATCGATGACAGCGAGAGCCCGGTGGCTGTGGTAATCCCCACTGCCAGCCCCACGATGGCCAGTGCCCCGAGCAGGCCCGCGTTCCCCACGACCCACGGAAGCCGCAGGTACATGATGACGCCGAGGATCGTGAGAAGCGTCGGCGTGAAGACCCCCGCGAACGTGCCGAATTCCCGTACGGGGACCCCGGCCTTGGGCGAGCCCGGGGCGTGGCCCGCAGGGGCTGAAGAGGCTGTCATGGAGGCTCCGGGGTGCGGCGGGAGGGCGGCTGGGACGGGGGACAAAGTCCAACGTGAAGTGCCGGACCGAAAGCCCGGTGGTCAGCTCGAATAGGCGGATCAGCCCCCGCGGGCGATCAGCTCCGCGCGAGCCTTGATCACCTCGAGCTGCGCGCGTATGAAATCCCTTCGCCGGTCTGCGGCACGATGCTCCGCTTCCGCGACTTTCTCGAGGGCGGTGAGCGTGGCCCTTTCCAGATCCCCGATCTGCCGCTTGAGGAGGACCATCTCCCGGGGCGGGGTCCGGTCGTCGGTACGGGCGGCTTCAAGGTCGGCGAGACGTGCGTTCAGTTCGCTCTCCCGCCCGAATGCCGTGATCTGTGCCTGCATGAGCTCGCCCTGGGCACTGTAGAATCGGAGCTTGCGGTCCGCCGTCTCGACCTGCCGCTCGAGGAGCCTGCGCTCCTGTTCCTGCCGCTGCTTCAACCGGTCGAGCTCATCGCGATCGGCCTGCCGTTTCTGCCGATTGGCCAGATCCCGCCGGGTCTCCGTGATGTCGATCTCGTTCTTCTTGATGTCGACGCCCGCCCGCAACTCCTCCCGGGCCGCACGCACGAGCCGTGTCCGTTGATCCAGGGAGCGGATGATCTCCTCGGCGTGCTCCCTGCGCTGGGCCAGCAACTCGTCCGGGCGCAAGGAAACGAGGTCCACTCCCGCCAGGTCGCTCAATCTGGCGGAGGGTACCGTATCCGCCGTCTGGGCTGACGCCATGGGCGGCCCAAGGGCGAGCAGGAGGAGTCCGACCAGGGTCAAGGTCGCGCCTACGGCCCACGGTGGCTTCTGCATGCTGTCTCTTTCGCTTCGCGGTTCTTTCAACCGCTCTTGAGGTCTCGCTTGTCGATACGCTTGGCCAGGTCGTGCTGGATCTCGTCGATCCGTTCGACCAGTTCGTCCCCCTCGGCCTTGATGAGGTCGCCGATCTCGGCCTCTCGACCCTGGTTGGCCAGGGCGTCGATCTTGTCTCCGAGGAGTTGTATCTCCTGCCGAAGGTCCTTGTCGAGCTTCTTGATACGGCTTTCCTCGGCGTTGTCCGCCACCTTTCGGGCCTTTTCCAGCTCTTTCGTGGTACGGTGGCTTTCAAGCAGAGACGCCGCCCGTACCCGAGACAGGAGCAACATGTACACGAGGGTAAGGACCCCTACCGCCGTCAGCATGACCAGACCCAGCGGGGCCGTTACCGTCCCGAAGATCAGCGACAGGTCCGTCGGCGCACTGAAGGCATCGATGTTGACCCCTGCAAACAGCACGAGCAGGAGAAGGAGTACCAGGAGAACGACGTTGGAAATCTTCATGATGAACCGGTCCTAGGAGGCCCGAGGGGTTTGCGGCTCCCTGGCCCTTCGCACCTGGGTCAGTTCGTCGTCGTCGTGGTGGTCGTCCTCGTCCGGCGTGGGCCGCAAAGCATGTTCCACCCGGTCAAGGAGGTTGGCGGTCCTGGCTCGCATGTCATCGGCCTGCTGATGGAGCCGAGTCAGGCCCCCTGTACGCGCATAGGCCACCCAGGCCAGTGCCAGTGCCACCAGCGCGATGCCCAACGTGAGCGCTTGCATTGTCCGTTCCCGTTGCGGAACCCACCAGCGGCGCGATGCCGTGGCGTCTCCGTTCAACAGTGAGATACGGAGAGCCTCCGGAAGTCACAGGCGCCCGTGCCCCGGCATGGCCCGGGGGCGTCTCGCCGAGTCAGCCCTCCGCCCGTCCGAGGCCAGCCTCGTTGCTGACGACGTGCACGTCGAGCTGGGGGAAGGCGATGGTGATCCCGGCGTCCTTGAGCCCGTGCCAGACAGCGAAGTGCAGCCTCGAGCGGACGCTGGAGAGGATCCAGGGGTCGTCGACCCACACTGACACGTCGAAGACGACGGACGAGTCGCCGAATTGCCATAGCTGTACCACGGGCTCCCGGTCGGCGGAGGCGCCGACCACCTTGGCGGCGGAGGCGATCAGGACCCGATGGGCGTCATCGAGGTCCGTGGCGTAAGCGACGCCGACTTTCACGCGCACCCGGAAGTACGAGTCTGCCAGGGTGAGGTTCTTCACGCTCGATTGTACGAGGAGCGAGTTGGGGAGGATGATTTCCTCATCGTCCAGCGTCCGCGCGATCGTTGCTCGTATGCCCATTCGCTCCACTCGGACCATCTGACCATCGACTTCAAGGATGTCCAGAGGGGTAATGGTGCGCTCCGCGAGGAGGATGAGGCCGGACACGAAGTTCTGGAGGATGTTCTGAATGGCGAAGGCCACGGCGACGGCTGCCACGGCGCCCGTCGCGAAAAGGGCACTCAGGTCGAGGCCCAACGTGGTCAAGGCGACTCCGAATCCGACGAGCAGGAAGCCGTAGTGGACCAGGCGGTCCAGGGTCGCAATCGCTCCGGCGTCCTTCAAACCGCCACGGGTCAGGGTCCGTACCATGACGCCGCGAACGATCTTGGACAGGACCAGGGCCGCCACCAAGGTCGCCATGGCGATGGCGACGGTGGCCACGGTAACCGGAGTCCCGGAGAGGGTGAAGAGGTGGAAGTTGAGGAAGTCTCGAGGGTTCACTGGGTGGGTGGCCGGAGGTAGAGGGTGGGCGATTCCCGATATCGGGTCGTTGATCGGTTGGCCTACATCAAGGGATCCGGTTCCTCCCCTTCGGTTACCCCTTCCAGGAATCTTGCATTGGCGAAGCTGACGATCTTCCCGTCAGCGGAGAGGAGTGTCTGCGTCGGGGTGATGGCCGTCAGGACGCCGCGGCGTCCGTCCACGTCCAGGATCATGCCCGGCCTGAGGACGTTACGGGCGTACATGCCCGCCAGCATATTGCGTGTGATATCCCTGGAGCCGAGTCCGAACGAGATTGCGAAGGTGGCTACCGCACCGGTCATGACGGCGATGGCTGCCCAGCGGATCATGATGGTGTCGATTTCCAGTTGGGCCATGGCCATCACCCCGAAGACGAAGAGCACCAGGCCCGAGCCGGCGCGAGCGAGCCCCCTGGAGTACATGAACCCCCACCCTTCTGCGAGGTCCTGGATTCCCGATCGGGCGAGGCGGGCACCGGCTCCACCCACCACCAGGATGAGCAGGGCCCCGACCAGGTTTGGGAGATAGCTCATCAGCGACGTGATGGCGCTGGAGATGGCAACAAGATTCAGGGCGTCGGCCGCGGTCTTCGCCAACAGGAAGAGGATCAGGAAGTACACGACCCGTGGCACGAGCTCATCGATGGACCGGCGGACACCCAAGCGGTGAAGAGTCCCGTCGACCCCGGCCCGCTGGAGCAGCTCGTCGAACTTCACGCGCCGGAGAAAGGAGGCCAACAGGCGCTCGGTGATGCGCGCCACCACCAGTCCCACGACGAGGAGGATGGCGAGGGCCAACAGCCGCGGAACCCATTCCGCCACAGTGACCGCCACGCTTGTGTAGATACCCTCTAGCTGCTCCCGAAATGTGATCTGCATGTCAGTCGCTCCGGTCGTGATCAGGGGGTTCAGGGGCTGTGGAGAAGACCCGGAAAACGAGCTCCAGGTAGTGACACACCACCCGCACCAGACCGGCGGACTGCAAATGGCCGACGTTCGCGACGCCCTCTCGATGCTGGATGGTTTGCGCCAACCGGCTCTCGAAGTCCGGATCGGCCGGGAGCGCCAGGTCCCGGAGGGCCAAAATCGGATCGTCGCGGTCTTCGGATGGTGTATCCATCTCAGACCGGCGCGTCGTCGGGGTAGGCCCGGGAATAGGCGTTCCGAAAAGCTTCTCGCGCTCGCCGTATTCTCATCTTGGTTGCAGAGGACCCCAGGTTCAGGGAAGCCCCGACTTCCTCGTAGGACAACCCGTCCATGTCTCGCAGGACCAAAGGGATTCTGAGACCATCCGGCAGGGTCAGCAGGACGCTACCGACCCGTTCAGCGGTCTCCTGCGAAATCAGATGGCTCTCGGCGGCCGGCGGTGTGCTCATTTGTTCGATGTTCACCACGTCGTCGAAGTCGACTTCGGTCATCCTCTTCCGCTGCTCCACGAACCGGAGGCAACGGTTGATCTTGATTCGCCATAGCCAGGTGCTGAATTTTGCCCGCTCCTCGAAGCTGGCGAGCCCGAAATAGGCACGGACGAAGACCTCCTGCTTCAAGTCGGGTACGTCGGCCGGGGAACCGGATATGTGGAGGCAGTTGGCCCCGATCCGCCCCTCGTACCGCCGCACCAGCTCCGCGAAGGCCCGTGCGTCTCCGGGGCCTGACCGCTTGGCCTCCCGAACGAGGTCCGCCTCTGATAGCTCAGAGAAGCGGGCCCTGGACGACGACGGCTTCGCCACGAAAGATCTCCGGTTCGGGAACGGCCTGGTGGGGGGCCGGACCCGCAACGTTCCTTTCCGTCGCCGGGGGCGCAACCGCTTACAGGAAGCGTCCCCGGGCTCATGGAGCAGATCCCCGACACACACGGGGATCCCGATCCGTGGGCTACCATTCGGTCGGCACTTCGAGGCCTTCTCCTACAGAGGGACTTTCCGGGTCTGATACGCGCCTGGCCGGCGAAGTCACATGACGAGTCCGCGACAACCCGTTGGACGGCCGTCCTCTCGTTCGTGTGCTTCCTACGAAGGCGGAAAGGCCCCGTTGGCCTCGACGGCTGCGGCGAAGAGCGCGTCCGCCAGGCCCTCATCCAGGGGGATCACGTCAGTTCCGCGGCGTATCCGTGGCGGCACGTTTCGCTCTTCTGCCCCGTCGATGCGCTGATAGATCGCCAGCGCCGCCAGGTAGCTTCCCAGCACCGACGGGTGGAAGCCGTCGCCGCCGTAGAGCGCCAGGGTCTCGTCGACGCGCCACGCGGCTCGCCAGGCCTCGCCGGCGGGGAAGAGCGTGCCGCCTACGCTGGCGGCGGCCGTGGCGTAAGAGTCCGATACGCCGTCGAAATCGAAGCTCCGGGCCGTGGATGGCCAGACCATGTAGAGGGCCGTCTGGGCACCGCCCGCGCGGATCTCGGCGTCGAAGAGGGCCGTGTACTCCAGTAGCGAGGGACGACCTTCAGTGGCTGAGGGCCCCTGCTGGAGCACGACGTAGTCCCAGCCGCCGGCATCTATTGCGCCCCGGCTTGCCGGGGTTACCCAGTGGTCCTGAAGCCCGTAGTTGGGGTAGGCCGATGCCCGTACATCCACGGGGCCGTGGCCGCCGTCTTCGAGCAGTGCGGCGACCATGGCGGGCAGGTCGTTGGTGTAGGTGAGGCTATTTCCGACGAACAACAGACTGAGGGCTTCGGGAACGGGCGGCTGGAACGTCGCGAGGTCGGGGCCGGACACGTTGTTGCCGCAGGTCGCGGTCACCGCAGCGATCAGTCCGAAGATGGCGGGCCACGCGGGGCCATGCTGCCGACGCCTGGGGAAACCGGCCGCCGGGGCCCGGTTGGCGGGATCCGGCCTCGAGGGTGTTGGCCTCCTCAAACGCCGCCTCCCGAGCCATCACATGGGATCCGCACGTAGGGAAAGAAGACCTCCCGGAGCCCAGAGGGGTCCTGCCCGCCTATGGAGGCCAGAAGGGAATCGGGACGCCTCCGGTACGTGATGAGTTGGGGGAAATCGTGGCGTGGGTTCGCAAAGACGACCGAGTCGGCGGTCAAGAGGGTCGCTTCGAATTCCGCCGGAGACTGACCGGACGGATGGGCGTAGAAGGTCATCGATCCCGTTCCGGAAGAAGCGATGCGGAGGAACTCCCACGCCATGGTGCGTCCACCCGCGGTGGTCTGAGAGGTGCCAAGAAGGACGTCGGATCGGGCGTCGCCCCACCGTTCCACCGTGACCCGGTCCGGTGAACGGAGCTCCCAGCATCCCGACATCCATTCCAAGACTTCGATTTCGCTCGTGGGGCGGTCACTGGAAGCTGACTGCGCCTCAAGGGTGGTGGGGGCCGCCGGGAAGGCCAGCGTCCAGGCCAGCAGACCTGCGGCCGGTCCGCGGCGCCAAGCTGCCGACGACCCCGTTCCGCCGCCTCTTTCCACCTGTGTCCCCAGCCGCTCCACGCGTGTCCTCATGCTCTGCCTTTCGACTCCGTGATACCCCGCCGTGGCACCGCGGCCTCTTGCTGTTGCCGGCGTCCAGCTCCGTGCCAGACAGCTCCTTCGGGCGTTCTACACATCGGACGCGTCGCCGTCCATCGTACGAGCGCGAGCGTCTTCCATGTCGCCGCCGGCGGCCTGATGCCGTTTTGTCGAACCGGGCCGGAGTCGCCCCCACTATGC
This sequence comes from Gemmatimonadota bacterium, assembly GCA_024638395.1. Classification (GTDB taxonomy): domain Bacteria; phylum Gemmatimonadota; class Gemmatimonadetes; order Longimicrobiales; family Gaopeijiaceae; genus JAHEKK01. Next base: position 6,921 of record JAHEKK010000164.1, read on the forward strand.
TTTGGGGGAGGACGCGTCCCCCGGGGCCCGTAGCAGGGGAGCGGCTCCGGGCGCACCGCATGTTCAGGGTTCGGCCCGGGACCGGGTGAA
>JAHEKK010000165.1 GCA_024638395.1 Gemmatimonadota bacterium
CGCGTCGGAAACGGGAAGTCGGGGCCGGTCCAATAGGGATGCGCGGACTCCCGGGGCAGCCCCGACGAGTGGGTCAAGATCCCCTCTACCGTGACCTCCGGACCCGTGGGATAGGCCTGTTCCAGGGCGTACCAGGGAAGATGCTTGGAGACCGGATCGTCCAGCCGGAGCTTCCCGGCATCCCGCTGCTGCATCACCCCGATCGACGTGAAAAGCTTGGAGATCGAGCAGATGGAATAGAGCGTGTTCGGTGTCGCCGGCACACCGGAGTCCCGGTGCGCCAGTCCGTAGCCCGCGCTCCAGATCGTCTCCTGGTCGTCGACCAGCGTCACCGACACACCGGGAATCCTCTCGTAGGCCATCTTCGCGTCCAGCCAGATGTCGAAGAGCTGGACCGCCTCCTGGAACCGAGGGTCATGGCCGACGTCGCCGTTTCCGCTGGAGGACTGCGCCGCGACGGACGGGGCCACCAGAACGAGCGAGAGGAAGAGTGCCGCCTTGGGCACCGGGGACTGGAATGGTACGATCATCGGTCACCTCCTCATTCGACGGGGCCAGGCCACGGACGGGGGGCAGCGCGCCTGTCCGGATGCCTCAAGTTGGGGCCGGAGCGGCTTCGGGCAAGCCAGGGCCTCCTACCGGTCGGCTGGCGAGGACGGGGAGGGGCGCCCATCTTCTCCGCCGACCCTTGTGAAACCCAGTTGGAGAGACCCGCCCATGCGACAATCCGCCCTTCCCTTCTTCCCCTTGGCAGCGGCCCTGGCTCTGGCCATGCCACCCTCAGCTCAGGCGCAGGACCTGGACGACCTGAAGGACGAAGTCCTGGAGATGGTCGACGCCCGTTCCAAGCAGGTCCAGGAGATCGTCGACATGCTCTTCTCCTTCGGAGAGCTGGGGTTCCAGGAGTTCGAGACCCAGCGGTACCTGACCGGCATCCTGGAAGACGCCGGCTTCGACATCGAGCTCGGCGTGGCGGGTATGCCCAGTGCCTGGACGGCCACATGGGCCAACGGCTCCGGCTCACCCGTGATTGCGCTGGGGTCCGACGTGGACGGCATCCCGCAGTCCAATCAGAAGCCGGGCGTGGGCTACAGGGACCCCATCCTGTCGCTGGCGCCGGGACACGGTGAAGGCCACAACTCCGGACAGGCCGTGAATATCGTCGCAGCGCTGGCGGTGCAGGAGCTGATGCAGCGCGAGAACATCGACGGTACCCTCCTCCTCTGGCCGGGAATCGCCGAGGAACAGCTGGGATCCAAGGCATTCTTCGTCCGTGACGGTGTGTTCGACGACGTCGACGTGAACCTGTTCACCCACGTGGGCAACAACTTCGGCGTGTCCTGGGGACAGGGCGGCGGGAACGCGCTCATGTCGGTCCAGTTCCGCTTCTCGGGCGAAACCGCCCACTCGGCGGGGGCTCCTTGGCGGGGCCGCTCTGCTCTCGACGCCGCGATGCTCATGGCCCAGGCCATCGAGTACAAGCGTGAGCACCTGGAGCCGCCCTACCGGATCCACTACGTCATCGTGGACGGGGGCGACCAGCCCAACGTCGTGCCGCAGCGGGCGACGATCTGGTTCTATTTCCGGGAGCGGGACTACGAACACGTGATGGCCATCTACGAGGCCGCCTTGAAAATGGCCGACGGCGCGGCCCTGATGACCGGAGCCGCTGTCGATACCGTGATGACCGTCGGCTCGGCGTGGGGCAGGCATTTCAGCAAGCCCGTCGCGGAGACCACCTATGCCAATATTCAGCGGGTTGGGCTCCCGGAGTGGGACGACGCCGACATCGCCCTGGCCAAGGGGATCCAGCGGGAGCTCGGGAGCGAGGAATCCGGCCTGGAGACGGAGATCGGAGAACTGGGCGGGCCCGTCGACCTCAGCCAGTCGCGAGGAGGCGGATCCGACGACATCGGCGACGTGTCCTGGAACATGCCCACCGTGACCATGCGCTTTCCCTCCAACGTATCCGGGACCCCGGGTCACAATTGGGCCAACGGCATCGCCATGGCGACACCGATCGCCCACAAGGGAGCCGTGGCCGGCGCCAAGGTCCAGGCCCTGACCCTCCTCGACCTGTTCCTTGATGAGGACGTCGTCGAGGAGGCCTGGACGTATTTCAACGAGGTTCAGACGGCCGAGACGACCTACACACCCTTCATCACCGCCGACGACAAACCCGCCATATTCCTGAACGCCGAGATCATGCAGCGGTGGAAGCCCGAGCTGGAGAAGTACTACTACGATCCCACCCGCTTCGACTCCTATCTCGAGCAGCTGGGGATCGAGTACCCCACAGTTCGGGGTAGCATCAGTGACGACAGCGAAGACAAGGACGGTGAAGGCGGTCCATCGCGATAGAGGGGAGCGGCGATTCCCCCGTAGCACGGGAGTGGAGACATGACGGATTCCAAGCGCTGGTGCCGCCTTGGAATCCTGTGTCTGACGTTGGGCTTCGTGGTCGACGGAAGTGTGGCGGCGCAGGAATCCCCGGACAGCGTGGAGATCACGGGCCGCATCGTCGATTCGGAAACGGGTGACGGACTCCTGGGGGCCGTCCTGGCGCTCTCGGGTGTCCGGACCCGGTTCGTCACGGACGAAGACGGCGAAGTGACCTTCAGGGCCGCTCAGGGCGACTACATCCTGGTGGTCCAACGGGGAGGCTACGAGACCCTCCAGGGCGACTTCGAGGTGATGCGCACCGGAGGCTTTGTGTTGGGTCTCGAGCCCGAGGAGCTGGAGGATCCCGACGCCCAGGGACGGGTCATCGGGCGCATCTTGGACGGTCGGAGCGGCGCTCCCATCGAGGGAGCCCTGGTGTCGCTCCTGGGCAGGGGGGACGCTCTCACCAACCAGAACGGCCGGTTCGAGTTCGAGGAGGTTCTCCCGGGCCTCGCGGAAGTCAGGGTCGAGATGCTGGGGTACGCCGACCGTGTCGACCCGCTGACCATTCACGCGGGGCGGACCATCGCCCTGAACGTGCGAATGGCAGTGGACCCTGTGGCCCTGGAACCCCTCGAGGTCGAGGTGAGATCACGCTTTCTCGAGCTGCGGGGCGTCTACCAGCGCATGGAACAGGGGGTGTCGAGCCACCTCCTCACCCGACAGGAGATCGAGGACCGGGGAACCAACCGCTTCTCGGATCACCTCGACGGCATCAGCGGACTTCGCATCAACCAGCAAGGGGTCCGGCGAGTCCTCACCGGCCGGGGAAACTGCCCCATCGCCGTCTTCGTGGACGGGATCCGGTGGCAGACGGACATCGAAGGCACCGTCGACATCGACCAGATCCCCTCCGATTGGATCGAGGTCGCCGAGATCTTCAATGGCGGGGTGGGCGCACCGGCCGAATACAGCCGGGACACGGATGGGTGTGGGGTCATGTTGATCTGGACCCGGCAGGGGGCGAACGAACGCGGTTGACGTGCTGGCCGTCGCCTCCGCCGCCGCCGACCAGCCGGCGGTCACTCCCCCCGGTTTCCGGTGGGATTGTAACCGGTTACGTATAAACATACGTTTACACATGGACTACGATCACCTCCGTGCCCTGGGACCCCTTGGCCTGGCCAACCGCTTCCGACGCATCGCCGAGCGCCTGACCGCTCAGGCCCGGTCGGCCCACCGAGAAGCGGACGTGGACTTCGAGCCGCGCTGGTTCCCCCTCTTCAGCCTCCTTCTCGACGCCGGCGGCACCACCGTGGGAGACGCGGCCCGGGCGCTGGAGATCAGCCACGTGGCCGTGAGCCGGACCGCCTCACAGATGGCGAAGGCAGGCCTGATCGAGCGCCGGGACGACCCCGACGACGGCCGGGCCACGCGACTCGTCCTCACGCCCGTCGGCTCCCGTGCGGCCCTGGAGCTGGACGAGGTGTGGGACGACCTGAACCGCCGATGGGGAGGGCTCATCGAAGCCACGGGCCACGACCTCCTGGCGGTGCTGGACGCGGTGGAATCGGCGGCCACCTGACCGGAGCGTCCGCTGCCCGTCCCCAGTCTCGCCTGACTCCGGGATTCTCCCTTACCTCCGGGATTCCCGTATTGTCGAATCTCATAATGTGGAATACCATAATGTAGAATTGCATAGTCTCTGTCTTCACCATGGGTTCCTCACATGCACGCCGTCCACTCGAACCCCCGCCGCTACCTCCCGGCTTCCCGTCGCCTCGTCGTGACCCTGGTGGCTCTCTTGTCGACATCGGGCGCGGTGCGGGCCCAGGTCCGGTTGTCTCCGGACCAGTGGCGAGCCGACCTGGACGAGCTGGTGGGCCACGTGGTCGAGAATCATCGCAACCCCTACCACACCATCGCCGAAGGCGATTTCAGAACCGCCGCAGCGGAGCTTCGGGACCGCATCGATTCCCTGTCCGGTGATGAGATAGCACTCGCGTTCGCCCGGCTCCTGGCCAGCGTCGGGGACGGCCACACCCGACTCACGGTTCCGGTCAACGCAGCGAATCTGGGATACGCGCAGGCCCACACCGCGGATCCCGCCCCCGCCCCTGGAGCACCTCGGTTCTCCACCCTCCCTGTGCGGTTCATGGAGTTCGAGGAGGGGATCCACATCGTGGCGGCCACGGCGGGATACGAAGCCCTCCTGGGGCACCGGGTCCTGTCGCTTGGAGGAGCCACACCTGAGGAAGCTCTGGCCGCGTTGGCGCCCTTCGTAGCCCACGACACGCCTGCTGGGCTACGGTTCAATTCCACCAAGCTCCTGGCGGTGCCCGAGCTCCTCGTCGGCGCCGGGGTGATCGGAGACGCCGCGTCCGCCACGCTGGAGACTCGTCCGCCGGGCACCGCCGGAGCCCCGACTTCGACGGTCACGACTTTCGGGGCCATCGGCTACGACTCAGACCCGGAATGGGTGCGGGTCGGCGAGGGCATCCTCCCGGACCCATCGGACTCGACACCGTACCTCGATCTCGACGTGGGTCCGGACGGTGTGGTCGTCGTCCGCGTCAACCGGATCAACGACGGTCCCGCGGAGTCCATCGGCGCCTTTTCCAGCCGCCTGGCCAAGACGATCGAAGACGTGGGGCCTGATCGGGTGATCCTGGACCTCCGGTACTGCCACGGTGGGGACCAATCCCTCTCGCGAGCGCTGGTCTTGCCTCTGGTGCGTTGGCCGCCGGCCCAGCGGCCCGGACATCTGTTCGCCCTGGTCGGACCTGAGACCTTCTCCGCGGCGGTCAACCTCGCGTCGCGCCTCGAGGAGTGGACACAGATCACGTTCGTCGGCGAGCCCCTCGGAAGTGGGCCGAGCCACTACTCGAGCTCCGATCGCGAGGTGCTGGACCATTCCGGTCTGGTCGTCAGGGTATCCACGGGATACTTGGTCGGGTGGACCGGGAGCGAATGGCGGGAGTCGGTGGAGATCGGCCTGCCCGTCCGGCCGCGCATCGAGCCGTTCTTGAGGGGCCGCGACGTGGTGTTGGAGGCCGCGATACGCCACCAGGCGGGCACCGAGCCGGCGGAGCAGGTCCGGCGTGCCTTCGACGCCGGGGGCATCAACGCGGCGCTCATCATGTGGTCCCGCTTCCGCACGGACCCGGCCACGGCCCCCCTCGCGGGACCGGACCTGGGCAACGGATTCGCCCAGTATCTCTTCGACCGGGGAGAGACGCGGTTCGCTGCCGGGATCTTCCTGTTCAACCGCGAGTTCCACCCGAGCTCCATCGAGGCCTATCTTGGCGAAGCGGAAGCGAGGATCGTGCTCGGTGAGGAGGCCCAGGCAAGAGCTGTCCTGGAGGAGGCCTCTCGGCGGGCGCCGGACGACCCTCGCATCAGAGCACTCTTGAACAGGCTCGATGAAGGGTCGGATCCATGAGATCTCGAGGAATATCCATTTTGCCGGTTGGAGCCGCAGTCCTCGCTCTCGGTGTCCCCGTGCAGGCTGCAGGCCAGGTCGCCTGGGACTCCTGTCCCCAAAACCTCGCCGTAGACGGCCGGTGCGGGTGGGCCCAGGTGCCCCTCGACCCCGCGGGCGCGGCGGGCCCGAACCTGGAGATCCGCGTGATCGTCCTTCCGGCCACCGGCGAAGCGCAAAAGGAGCCGGTGCTGTTCTTCCCCGGGGGGCCCGGCCAAGCTACGACGGCTCTCATCCCCCTCGCGACGCAGGTGTTCGAAGCGGCCCGACAGACGCGTGACTTCGTCTTCATCGGCCAACGCGGCACCGGAGAGTCGGCGCCCCTCGGTTGCGCCATCGACGTGGCGGGAAACCCCGAATGGGCTTTCGGCCGGCTCTGGGTCGTTGACGAGATCAGGCGCTGCCGCTCGGAGGTGCCTCCCGGCCGCGATCCACGGTTCTTCACGACGAGGGAGTACGTGGCCGATATCGACGCCGTCCTGGACGGACTGGGATACGGGCGGGTGCTCCTTTGGGGAGGGTCGGGAGGGACGCGGACCGCCATGGCGTACCTGCGCGAGCACCCGGACCGGGTGGCGGCCGTCGTGCTCGACGGCGTGGTACCCATCGACTATGCCTTGCCTCTGAGGTTTGCTGCCACCCTCGAAGAAGCGTGGCGCCGGGTCGTCGCTGATTGCGGCGCCCAGGACGAATGCGCGGCGGCGTATCCCGAACTCGCGGAAGACCTGAACCGCCTCGCGGCCCGATTGGAGGAAGCGCCCGCGTCCGTGATGATCGAGGGCCCGGGCGAGGAGGCGGTCGAGGTGCGCATGAACCGGCAGGACCTGTCCTATGCCATCCGGGGGATTCTCTACAACCCGGTGGCCACCGCCTCGCTCCCCGCTCAGGTCCACCGCGCGGCCACCACGGGCGACCTGACCCCCTTCGCACAGGCACTCTATGACCGGAACGCGGCCATGTTGGATGGGGTGATCTCGGTGGGCCTTCATCTCGCGTCGTACTGTGCCGAGGACGTGCCGCGCATCGACCCCCGTCGAGTTGCCGAAGAGACCTCCGGCACCCTCATGGGCGCGTACCTCGTCGAGGAGTATTCAGCCGCGTGCGTTGCCTGGACCGCGGAACCTCTCGATGCCGAATGG
>JAHEKK010000166.1 GCA_024638395.1 Gemmatimonadota bacterium
TGGGCGTTTGCGCCTCAACCGAAGTGGAGTCCCCCCTGCGGCCCCGGCCCTGCACTGTGATCGGTCCGAGTTGTTTCGCGCCGCCGGAGCGTCCGGCAACGGCGCCAATTCAAGACAACAGGACAAAGCCCCCACATGAATGTCTACCGTACAGAGGATTCTCCCTCGCCAAGCCGGAGGCGCCGCCGGTCCCGACCGGCCCGTCGCCTGCTCCCCCTGGCCGTTGCCGCCTTGCTGCCCCTCGCGGCCTGTGACGACGACCCGTCGGATCCCGTGGAGCCGACCACGTTCCAGGTCACGCTGGAGAACATGAGCGGCGACTACGGCCTCATCGCCTCCGGCGCCTTCGATACGCCCGTCGGCGAGGCAGCCGCTGCGCCAGCCGCCTCGGGCATGGCCTACGAGGCATCCTTTGCCGCCGGCGCGGGACACCGTCTGTTCTTCGCCACCATGTTCGTGCAGTCCAACGACTACTTCTACGCCCCGGACGAGAACGGCATCGAGTTGTACGACGGCGTTGGGACGCCCATCACGGGCGACATCACGGGCCAGGTCCAGCTCTGGGACGCCGGCACGGAAGTCGACGAAGAGCCCGGCGTGGGCGCCAACCAGGCCCCCCGCCAGGCGGGCGCGAACACGGGCGACGCCGACGGAGACAACACGGTGCGCCTCGCCACCGACGCCTCGGGCAACATCGCTCCCGTGGCCAGCACCATCCTGGTGACCCTGACCTACGACGGGAACCACCAGTTCACGCTGCGGATCGAGAACATCGCCGCCGACATGAGCACGTCGGGAGGCGACGTGCCCGTCCTCATCTCCCCAGGCGTCTTCGCCGTCGGGGGCGAGGCCGGCGCACTCTTCACCGAGGACGCCCCTGATCTGGGGCTGGGTCTCGAAGCCATCGCCGAAGACGGCGACCCCTCGGGCCTGGCTACGGACCTGGGCATGGACACGGGCGTCTCCACGCCCATCGCGCCCGGTGTATGGGCCGTCCACAGCAGCGGCACCCAGATGTTCGCCGGCGGGCAGCCCGACGCCGGCCTGGGCCTGGAAGCCCTCGCTGAGGACGGGAACCCCGCCCCGCTGGCGGCGAGCATCGCCGGCGCAACGGGAATTCTCAGCAGCGGCGTCTTCAACACCCCTGTAGGGGGCGCCGGCGCGGCGCCGGCCCTGCCGGGAGAGTCCTATTCGTTCATGGTGACGGCGGAGCCCGGCGACCTCCTTTCCTTCGCCACGATGTTCGTCCAGTCCAACGACGCCTTCTACGCGCCCGACGACTCGGGCCTCCCCCTCTTCTCGGGTACGACACCGGTTTCCGGCGACCTGACGGCTCAGGTCATGCTCTGGGACTCCGGCACCGAGGAGAACCAGCCGCCGGGGGTGGGGAGCGACCAGGCGCCTCGCCAGGCCGGGCCCGACACGGGTACCGACGAAGGCGGAAACGTCCGTCTCATCGACGACGGATTCACCTATCCCACGGGTGTGCTCCGGGTTACCATCACACCGGTGTCGTAAAGGCCGTCCCGCGGCCTCGATGAGCAGAATCCGGGGGGTCCCGAAAGCCTCGGGGCCCTCCGACCCCGCTCCTCCACACAGCCCCGAATCATGTCACTGAGACGCGCCCTCTTTCTCGTGATGGCCCTTGTCGTCCTGGCCGCCTTCGCGGTGGCGGGGATCGTGACGGGTCGTCAGTTGGAGTCGGCCCTCCTTTCCCGCACGGAGGCCGATCTGGTCAGCGCGGGAATGCTCCTGGGCGACCGCTGGACATCCACGGCGGGGATGCGGATGATGCACGCCAAGGAGTTGGCGGAAGCACCGGGCCTGGCGGAGGCGCTGGTGACCGGAGACGTGGGGGGCGCCGGCCAGGATCTGGCCGCGGCGGCCGAAGCCTTCGGCGAAGCGCCGGTCCTGGTGGACGCGTCGGGAACATCCATTTCAGGGGGCGGGATCTCGGTGCCGGTGGCGGTGGTGGAGGCCACCCGTGCCGGAGACATGCCGGTCACGGTGGTCGAGGCCGAAGGCGGACTCCACCTCCTCGCCCTCGCCCCCGTGAAGAGAAACGGGGAGTGGATCGCCGCCGCGGGCAGCTCGACGCCCTTCGCGGAATCGGAGGCGGGCACGTTGGCTGGCCTCACCCACGCCGGGGTTTCCTTCGTGGTGGAAGAGGCGTCCGCCGGCGTGCCCCGGGCCGTGGCCACCACGACCCTCCCGGACTCGGTGGCGGTCATCATCGCCGACGCCATGATGGGCGCGCCGTTGGACACGGTGATGCCCCTTCGGGTGGGCGACGCCGAGTACTATGCCCTGGCGGGCCAGTTCCAGCCGGATCTCAGGGTGGTCTTCGCCAGGGACCTGGCCCAGGAGCTGGCCGTGGTACCGGGCCTCCAGCGCACGGGCTTGCTGGCGGCTGGCGGGGCCATCGGCTTCGCCCTTGTGGCAGCGGCCCTGTTCTCGGGCATGGTGTCGAGGCCGGTGGGCGCGCTGGCATCGGCGGCGGACCGTCTCTCCACGGGCGATTTCGACGCACCGGTCCCCCGCTCCAGCGTCGCCGAGGTCAGCCGCATGGCCCGGGCCTTCGATGCCATGCGCGCATCCCTGATCCGGCGCCTGGATGAGCTCCAGGAGGCCAATGCGGCCCTGGAGGACCGTCAGGAGCGGCTGTCCCTTTTGCAGGCGGAGCTGGTCCAGCGGGAGCGGGCCGCCTCGGCGGGCCAGTTGGCGTCCCAGTTGGCCCACGAGATCCGCAATCCCATCGCCAGCGTCCGAAACTGCCTCGAGGTCCTCAAGCGGCGAGCGTCCGGCGACTCCGAATCGGTCCGGTTCGCGGACCTGGCCATCGACGAGCTCCTCCGCATGCACGAATTGGCGGAAGAGATGCTGGGCCTCCACCGTACCAAGCGTGCGGGCGACCCCGCCTGCGATCCGTTGAAGGTGGCCCGGGAGGTCGCCGCCCTGGCCGAAGCCGGATCCGCCGCCGACGAGACGGGCCGCGTGTCGGTCATCGGAGACCTGGATACACTCGTTCAGCTTCCTGCAGACGCCTTGAAGCAGGTCCTCTTGAACCTGGTCCTCAATGCCCGGGAAGCTCGGCCCGGCACGCCCGTCGAGATCGTCATCTCCAGGGTGGAAGACGACGCGTCCATCGAAGTGCTGGACCGGGGCCCCGGCATCTCGGAGGCGCACCTCGACCGGATCTTCGACCCATTCTTCTCGACGAAAGAAGAGGTCAGGGGCGTGGGCCTCGGGCTGTTCATGGCCGACGCAATGATCCGCTCCCACCGGGGGACCATCCGTGCCGAGAACCGTACCGACGGCCCGGGGGCGCGGTTCGTGATCCAGCTCCCCGCGGCGGTGCCTGCGTGAAGGGCGATCACCAGGAGGAGGCGAGCCGGGACAGGCCCCCCTGCATCCTCGTCGTCGACGATGACCGGGCGTTCCGGCTGTCCACCGCCGCCCTCCTCCGTGACGAGGGGTACCGCATCGTCGAGGCGGAGGACGGTGAACAGGCCCGCCTAGTCCTCGAGGAAGGCGGCGTCCACCTGATCCTCCTGGACATGCGCATGCCGGGCATCGACGGCATCGACCTGGTCGAGGTCCTCCGGACGCGGGGGGAGCACACGCCCATCCTGATGATCAGCGGGTTCGGTACCGTGGACGCGGCGGTACGCGCTCTCCACGTGGGGGCGGACGACTTCCTGACCAAGCCGGTGGAGCCCGACGTCCTGACCGAGCGGGTCGCGCAACTTATCTCCCTCCGCCCCACCCAGACGCGGGCCACGGGGCGCTTCGGCCTCACCGGCCGCTCCGAGGCCCTGAGGCAGGTCCTGTCCGAAGTGGAGAAGGTGGGCCCATCGGACACAACGGTCCTCATCACCGGGGAAACGGGGACCGGTAAGGAGCTCATCGCCCGGGCCGTCCATCAGGCGTCCCGGCGCAAGGAGGGACCCTTCGTGCCGGTGAACTGCGCGGCGTTCGCCTCGGGACTCCTGGAGTCGGAGCTCTTCGGCCATACCCGTGGGGCCTTCACGGGCGCCGTTCAGGACAAGGTGGGGCTCTTCAAGGCCGCCGATGGTGGAACGCTGTTCCTGGACGAAGTGGGCGACCTCGCGGAGGGTGCTCAGAAGCGCCTGCTCAGGGCCCTCCAGGAGCGGGAGATCACCCCCGTCGGCAGCGTGCGGCCCGTCTCCGTGGACGTCCGTCTGGTGGCGGCCACGAATCAGGATCTGGAAGGGCAGGTGGAGGAGGGGACGTTCCGTGCGGACCTGTACTACCGCCTCAACGTGTTCCGCATCCGGGTCCCTCCCCTCAGGGAGCGGCCCGGCGACGTGCCCCTCCTGGTCGAGCACTTCTTCCGCCAGCGTGGGTCCTCGGCCGCCGCCGTCTCTCCCCTGGCCCTTCGGCTCATCACCCGTTTCCCCTGGCCAGGGAACGTACGCCAGCTCTTCGCCACCCTGGAAGGCGCCTGGGTGCGCTCCTCTGGAGAGGCCATCCAGGCCAACCACCTCCCTCCCGAGGTGAGAGAAGCGTCCGGCGGCGCCCTCTCGTCCGGACCGAACGGAGGGGAACGCTACCGTGCGCCCCTGGAGGACAGGGACGAACGGCAGGCCATCGTCCGGGCCCTGGAGGAGGCGGGAGGGGTGAGGGCCCACGCGGCCCACCTGCTGGGAATGGGCCGCACCACCCTGTGGCGGAAGATGCGCGAATACGGCCTGGACGACGGGGAGCCGGGCTAGCGCGGGAACGCCGGCCCGGGCCCCACAAAGCTCACCCGCCCCGGGTCTACCGGGCGTCGATCCAGTCCACCAGGTCCTGCTGGGGCACCGTCAACACGTGGTCCTGGCCGCTGATGATCTGCAGCGTCGCGGGTACGCCGGCGTTCTCCAGGTTCATCAACGTATTCTGGGACTCCGTCAGCCAGGGGGTGTCCAGCTCGCCCACCATGAGGAGCGTGGGAATCCCCGCGAGGGCCGCCAGTTCCGCCGGGTCGCCACCGAACGCGCCGGGCATGCCGATGATGCCCCCCACCCGGTCGGGTGCTTCGAAGGCGGCGTAGAAGGCGCCGAGCCCTCCGTTGGACGCACCCGTGAAGATCACGTTGTCCGACGCCGTCGGGTGTCGGACGTCCAGGAACTGCAGGACCGCGGGGATCACCGCCTCGGCCAGGCTTTCGAGCCCGGGGCCCCACGCTTCAACACCCATGACGACGAACCCGGCGTCGACCGCCGCTTCGTCCCAGTAGGAGTCCATGAGGCTCAGAACCAGATCAGAGACTCCGGTACCCCACGGGAAGGCGATGATGGCCCCTCTGGCAGGCGTATCGGGAGCCAGGACGGCCACGTTGATCACCTCGTCGCCCGAGAACGGAACGTTGAACCATTCCACGTCATCGAGGGGCATCGGCGGTCGGTTCGGGTCGTCCGCGCAGCCCAGAAACAACATGCCGACCATCAGTGCGTACAATCCTCTTCTCATCCGCTCTCCCTCGTTCGTGACCCGACTCGTGCGGGACGCGGCGTGCCCCTCGCCGCCCCCTCACCTCAGTCCTGGTCCGCGACGGGCATCCGCCGCAGCATCTCCGTGGCTTCCTTCAGGGCGGTGTTCACCCGCACCAATGCGTCCGCCAGCTTCTCCATCTGCTCGGGCACCAGTTCCCACTCCCGCTGCTCGATGGCTTCGCGGATTCCGGGCAGCGTCTTCACGCCGTATCTGGTATAGAACCCCGGAGCGTAGATCTGGTGCCGGAACCAGGGCCGCTTGGGGAGACCCCGCTCGTCGGTGAGGAGTTGCTCGATCACCTTGATGTGCTTGTTGAGGCGCTCTGCGTCGGCCTCCGACAGCGCCCCTCCCGCTACGGCCGCGCTCATGGCGGCATCGTAGTCCGCGCCGGCGTCTTCCAGAACCGCCACGGCGTTCTGAACGGGCGCGAAATTGAAGAAGGGCACGTCGTCGTCGGCCGCGGGCGGCTCGTACGGCTCGGTGGGATCGGAGGCCAGGCGGTATGCGTCGGCCTGCACCAGGCGGTTCTTGCCTTCCGACTCGCTCCGCATGTCGTCCGCCAGCTTTTCCACCTCCGTCAGATACCGGCTCACGTTGTCGGCCAGCCCCTCGAACTCGTAGGGGAGCACGTCGGCCTCGGCCATCCGGAGGGTCACCCTGCCGGCGACCTGGGCGAGGGCGATCCCGTACTCGAAGCCGGGGTCCCCGAAGCGGATATAGTGATCGTAGGAATCGAATTGGGAGTGATACGACCCTCCGCCCCCCTCCCCACCGAATCCCAGGTTCAGGACGGGCAGGCCCAGGTGCTGGAGAAACGGCGTGTAGTCGGAGCCGGAGCCCAGCGGGGCGATCCGGAGGTTCGGCCGGGTCATGGCCTCCGCGTCCCCTCCCACGGCCCGGGCCGCGCGAACCCGCTCCCACACGCTGACCCCGGTCTGGGGATCGGTGACGTCCCTGGCCACGCCGTTGATCATGGCCTCGAGGGAATGGGAGCCGCCCATGCCCAGGAACCCTCGGTTGTTCCCGTCGGTGTTGATGTAGATCGCGGCGTGCTCCCGAAGCTCGGGCCCGTGATGCTCGGCCCACTCCGTGGAGCCGAGGAGGGCCGGTTCCTCGGCGTCCCACCCGGCATAGACGATGGTGCGCTTGGGGCGCCACCCTGTCTGCATGAGCTCACCCACGGCACGGGCCTCCTCCATCAAGGCCACCATTCCGCTGGTGGGATCGGCGGCTCCCATGGCCCACCCGTCCCGGTGGTTGCCCCGGACCACCCATTCGTCGGGATACTCCGAGCCTTCCACCCGGGCGATCACGTTGTAGGCCGGTGTCAGGTCCCAGTTGAACTCGACGTGGAGACGCACCGTCGCCGGGCCCGGCCCCATGTGGTACGTGATGGGGAGGGCGCCTCGCCACGACGCAGGCGCCACGGGTCCGCCGATCTGCTCGAGGAGCGGCAACGCGTCGCCATAGGAGAT
>JAHEKK010000167.1 GCA_024638395.1 Gemmatimonadota bacterium
CGGGATCTGGGATCGCCTTCCCTCTACACCGGGCTCAACTTCTCCGCGGCCGATCTGTTCTACGTCCGGGCGGGCTACGTAGGGGGTGAGCTGGACCAGACCGACGGCGCGGCCGTGGGGGTGGGATTCCGGTTCGACCGCTTCGACCTCAACCTGGCCAAGTCCCTGACTCGCTCGATGATCACCGGCGAGAGTGAGCCCATCCACGTCACGTTCGGTGTGGTCTTCTGACCGACAGCACCCGGTGCGGAGAAGATGGCCGCTCCCGGTGCTGTGTCTGGCGCTGACGGGGGGTGGACTCCAGGGTCAGGAGAGCCTTCCCGCGTCCCTCCTCCCTGGCGCCCTGAATCCGTCCCCCTGGATCACGGCACCAGGCTCTCTGCGCCTGTTCTCGTGGTCCGGCCAGGAGCAGCCGGCCCAGGTCCCTGGCCCCGGCCGCGCGTTTCTTTCTTCGGCCTTGGTTCCAGGGTGGGGGCAATACCAGCAGGGCCGTCGGCGCTGGATGGCGTATCTCGGGCTTGAGCTGACGGCGGCCTACCTGCACTTCGACCGGAGGTCGGACGCCCGAAGGTTACGGCAACGGTACCGGGACCTGGCCTGGGACGAGGCGAGGGGGGGCGGGCCCCCGTCGGTCCGCAGGGATGGCGATTTCGTGTACTATGAGACGTTGACCAAATGGGTCCGGTCGGGTGCGTTCGACGTCGATCCCGGTCTTCCGGGACTAAGTCCCGAGACCGATCCCGGCACCTTCAACGGCTCGATCTGGAGTCTGGCGGTGGAGATCTTCAACCTGGATCCCTCGAACCCGGGGACGTCTTCCGGCTACGAGGGGGCTCTGTCGTTCTACCAGGAGCGGGCCTACGGCCCCGAGTTCCTCTGGGATTGGAGCGGATCGCCGGGGTCGCAAGAGCGCTTCGGTGACCTCATCCAGGAGAGCGACGGTCGGTTTCGAGCGGCTCGTCAGGCCCTCGGGCTGTTGGTCGCGAACCACCTTGCCAGCGCTCTCGACGGTTTCATCACTGCCCGCGTGCAGACGCTTTCCGGGTCCCGGATCCTCGTGACGGCGAGCTTGCCCGTTGGCCCGTAGGCAAGGCGGAGGTGGTCGAAGGGGTAGGAGAGGGCGGGGGAAGCCGACGGGACGCGGCTCCGGAGGGGGCAAGGGATCCTCGGGGCGCGGGCGTGGGCGGTCCTCCACCGGGAGCGCCGGCCGGGGCCACATCGACGAGGCCTTGAGGCAGGGCGGTCCTGCAAAACCCAAGGAACTCGCCCGGCGATTGGGTATTCCCAAATCCGGGTACCCCGCCTTCCGAACGCAGCTCAAGGAGCTCGTCGAGAGGGGAGAGCTGACGCGCACCCGGGGAGGGCGGCTGACCTTGCCTGCCGCATCCGCCCGCCGCACCGGCACGCTGACGGTGACGCGCGGCGGCCACGGGTTCGTGCGCCTCGACGGGGGTGGTGGGGAGGTCTTTGTCCCGCCTGACCAGATGGGGAATGCACTGCCGGGAGACCGGGTGGCGCTGGAGATCACCGGCCATCCTCCCGGGAAGTCTCCGGTGGGAGCGATCCTGGACGTCCTCGACGCCGGCCCGATTTTGCTGGCCGGTACCTACGAGGAGGCGGGTCAGGTCGGCTTTGTCATCCCCTTCGATCCCCGTTTCCGCCGTGATGTTCTCGTCCCCCAGGGAGAGGGCGCAGCGGCCGTCCATGGCGACATGGTCGTCGTGACGATCACCCACCGGGGCAGCCGCCAGCATGGACCCGTGGGCAGCGTCATCGACGTTCTCGGGCCGGCCCGGGACCCGTCGGTGCAGGCCCTGGCCCTCGCCCGGGGGAAGGGATTCGAAGTGGGGTTCTCCGAGGAGGTCCTTCGGGAGGTGGAGGCCGTATCGGCGGACCCTCTCGGCGCCCGCGAGGATCGTACCGGAGAGGTCGCCGTCACCATCGATCCCTCCGACGCCCGAGACCACGACGATGCCATCTCGGTCGTGGCCGAAGGCGATGGGTTCACCGTCGGCGTCCACATCGCGGACGTGGCCCACTACGTGTCCGCCGGGGGCGCCATCGACCGCGAAGCGCGAAAGCGCGGCACCAGCGTGTACCTCGTGGATCGGGTGATTCCGATGCTCCCCGAGGCCCTGTCGACGGACCTCTGCTCGCTGGTGCCCGACGTGCCCCGGGCCGCACTCTCGGTCTACCTCCACATCACCGGCGGAGGCGAGGTCGTGGATACGAGCTTCCACCGCACGGTCATCCGGAACCGGCGGAAGCTCAGCTACGAAGACGCCCAGGGCATCGTGGAGCGCTCCCAATCCGCGGGTACGGAGGTTGACGAAGTCGTTCGACAGGCTGCGGTGGTGGCCCGTGCACTCCGGGCACGGCGGCTGGAGCGCGGGGCGCTGGCTATGGAGTTTCCGGAGGCCCACATCGTCCTCGACGAAGATGGCCTTCCCGTCGATTCGGTTGAACGCCCCCACCTCGAGAGCCATAGCGTCATCGAAGAACTGATGTTGGCCACCAATGAGGCGGTGGCTCGCGCCTGCCTGAAGGCGAAGGCTCCGTCGCCGTTCCGGGTCCACGATGCGCCCTCGGGGGAGGGCCTCGAAGAGGCTCTTGAAGTTCTGCGGAGCCTCGGATTCCGCGTCCCCGACGATCCCCACCCCCGTGATCTGCAGAAGGTCATCTCCGAGTCCAAGGGCACACCCTTCCAGCACCTCGTAGCGTGGACCGTGCTCCGATCCCTGAAGCGGGCCGTCTATGCTCCGGTTGCCAGCCTGCACTTCGGTCTGGCTACGTCGGAGTACACCCACTTCACCTCTCCCATCCGCCGATATCCGGACCTCCTCGTCCATCGGGCGGTCCTGACGCATCTCCTCGGTCAGCGTCAGGGCCCGGATGTCGAAGGGGACGATCTGGCGGCGGCTTGTGAGGAATCCAGCATCCGGGAGCGGGAGGCGGAGGAGGCGGAGCGCGACAGCGTGCTCCTCTGCCAGTTGGAGATCATGAGCCGCCACGTGGGGGATACGTTCGCCGGCCGGATCACGGGCGTGACCGGTTTCGGAGCGTTCGTGCGCCTCGATCGCCCCTTTGTGGAAGGCCTGCTCCATGTCAGCCGGATCGAAGACGACTACCTGGACTTCGACCCGGGGCGGATGGAATTGGTGGGCCGCCGAACCGGGATGCGTTTGTCCCTGGGACAGGAAATCGTGGTACAGGTGGCCCGGGTGGACCGTCAGGAACGGCGTATCGAGTTCGTGCTCCCGGAGGGTGGAGAGGGACCAGGGGTCCGGGGTCGCGGGGGGAGTCGTCGGCGCAGGTCGTAGGTCGCCGCGGTCTTTGCAGGTACGTTCTGGTTCGTTAACCTCGGGAAAACGGCCTGCGACCCCCTCAGGAAGGCCCCTTGGCTCAGAAAACAATCGTCTACTTTGGGCCTGGTTCGGAGGGTATCCCGGATCTCGTCGAGCGCTTCGCCAGGGAACACGACCTCACGCTGGCCGTCGTCGGTTCCCGGGAGGAGACCAACGCTCTCCTGAATCGATCGTTCCCCGCCGCCGTGGTTCTCGATGCCAGCCGCGGCTCCGAAGACGTCTTCGAGATCTGCAGGGGCCTGAAGGCGGATGCCTTCACCGCGACGGTTCCGGTGGTCATCCTCACCGCAGAGGATGAAGACCCGGAGGCGTCGGCGGAGGGACTCGAGGCCGGTGCCGACGAGGTCGTTGCCGCCCGCGGAGCCGACCGCGAGACCTGGCTTCGCCTGGCGCTCGTTCTTCGCCGGGCGGACCGTGACGTCAGCGTTCACCCCACGACGCGTCTCCCCGGCACCGTGCAGATCGAGCGGGACCTGGCGGAGCGGATTCGTGCGGGAGAACAGTTCGCCATCTGCTATGCGGACCTGGACCACTTCAAGGAGTTCAACGACCGCTACGGGTACAACAACGGGGACAAGGTGATCCTGCTGCTGTCCCGGATGCTCAGGGAGATCGTGCGTGCGCTGGCGCCGACGGGGTTCGTGGGCCACATCGGCGGAGACGACTTCATCTTCATCGTGCCGCTAAGGGACCTGGAGGCGTGCTGCGACGAGATCGTCAACGTCTTCGACGAGCTCATCCCCTATCAATACAACGAGGAAGATCGGAAGGTGGGCTACTTCCTCGGGAAGGACCGGCGGGGGTCGATCCACCGGATTCCGCTGATGACGCTTTCCATCGGCGTGGTGACGAACCAGTTCCAGGTTTTTACCCACACCGCTCAGGTCAGCGAGCTAGCAGCCGAAATGAAAGCATATGCGAAGACGCTTCCCGGAACGGTCTACGTGGTGGACCGCCGAGGCACGAGCCCCGTTCGGGAGGCGTCCTAGTCGCGCGTCGGACCGCGTGTCTGTCTCGAAGCAGGCCGAAGGAGGCAGGGATTCGGACGAAGTGCCGTAACTAAGAGGGTGGGTCAATTCGCATGGCCCGCGAATCCAGAAACCGCGAGTGACACCCATGGTCTTCACAGTCTCCTGCCCCGAGTGCAACGCGGAGTTCCCCGTCGACTCCGCGAAGGTCCCGGAAGGCGGCATCCTGGCCCAATGCAGCATGTGCCCGGGGACCTTCTTCGTAGAGACCCCGGAATCCGAGGCGGACGCCGGCAATCCCCAGGACGAGGTCCCGTGGGGAGCCGCCGAGGACGCCCATGAAACGTCCGCCGAAGCCGACGTCGAGGCCGAATCCCACGAGGAGCCGGAAGCCCCCGACGCCCGCGAGTCGTTTGCATCGTTCGACGAAAACGAGCCTTCCGAGGAAGCGGCAACTTCGTCCTTCGCTCACGCGGCCGAGTCGGCCGGTGACGAATCCGGGACGGCGGAAGCGCCGGAATCCGGCTCGCAAACGGCCGTCGTCACTCGCCCCAGCTTCGGCCAGAACGACCCCGATGCCCGGGCCGCTCGCCTGGCCCGCGTGCTCGTGTCCGACATGATGACGTACAACCCGGCGCTCTACGAGAAGGCCGTGGAAGCCGGGACCCTGGCCGAGGACTTCGAGGACGAGGTCAAGAAATCCTGGAGCGAGTACGTCGACCAGGTGGGCGATGAGGTTGCCCGGTCCACGCCCCACTTCACCCGGGCGCTGAACGACATTTTGGCCAAGGGCGAAGAGATCTTCCAGGAGTCGATGTACGAATAGCCCCCGGACTCCGGTCCGGCCGGGGATTCCAACCACGGAGAGGGCTCCACCTGGGGTGGAGCCCTCTTTATGTTTGAGTTGGCAGAGGGGGGTACAGCCCCTCTTTTTTTGTCCCCCCGACCCGGACCTCCATGGGCCTCTCCCAAGAACAGCTCCAGCGACTGCAGGACGCGAACCGCCGGATCGAAGAGCTACGGGGGTATCTTTGACGTCGTGAATCGGTCGAAGCGCATCGCGGAGTTGGAAGAGCTCATGACGGCCTCCGACTTCTGGAACAACCAGGAGCGTGCGCGGGAGGTCATCGACGAGGCCAACCGGTTGAAGGGTTGGGTGGAGCCGTGGGAGGCCGCCCGAAGCACCGCGGCGGAGATGGGGGAGCTGGCAGAGCTTCTGGAAGAGGGCGACGACCAGGAGCTCTCCCAGGAGTGGAAATCCGAGACGGCGCGTCTGGAGAAGGCTCTGGAAGACCTCGAGCTTCGCACGATGCTTCAGGGCGAGGACGATCACCGGGAGGCCATGCTCACCATCCATCCCGGCGCCGGGGGTCTGGAATCCCAGGACTGGGCGGAGATGCTGTCGCGGATGTACACGCGGTGGGCCGAGCGCCGAGGGTATGCGGTCAGCGTCCTCGATCTTCAGCCGGGGGAGGAGGCAGGTATCAAGAGCGTCACGCTGGAGATCAAGGGAGACTACGCCTACGGCTATCTGAGGGCGGAGAAGGGCGTCCACCGGCTGGTTCGGATCTCACCGTTCGACTCCCAGTCCCGGCGTCACACGTCGTTCGCCTCGGTGTTCGTCTATCCGATCCTCGACGAGGAGGTGGAGATCGAGATCGACGAAGGGGACCTGAGGGTGGATACCTTTCGGGCCTCCGGAGCCGGTGGCCAGCATGTCAACAAGACGGATTCGGCCATCCGCCTCACCCATCTACCCACCGGCATCGTCGTTTCCTGCCAGCAGGAGCGTTCCCAGCACAAGAACAGGGCCACGGCCATGAAGATGTTGAAGGCCGCGCTGTATGAGCGCGCCCAGGAAGAGCGGGAAAAGGAAAAGGCCGCCCTGGAGGCGACCAAGACGGAGATCGGCTGGGGAAACCAGATCCGGTCCTACGTCTTCGCACCCTACACGATGGTCAACGACCACCGTACGGAGCTCAAGGACGGAAACGTCCAGGGCGTCATGGATGGTGACCTGGACGCCTTCATCGAAGCCTTCCTGAAGAAGTTCGGCGGAGCGGCCGCCTGATGCACGACGTCTCTCGCGTGATGAAGGCGCGGATGGAGAAGCTCCAGGCCCTGCGAGATCAGGGGGTGGAGCCGTTCGCGTACGCATTCCCGCGGAGCCATCGGAATCAAGATGCCGTGGATGCGTTCACCTCGGCCGAAGAAGCGGGAGGGCTCGACGAAAAGGGCCAGGGTCCGGCTACACGGGCCGCGGGGCGCATGGTCAGTTTTCGGTCCCACGGAAAGAGCGCCTTCGCCGATCTCGACGACGGTGAAGGGCGGATCCAGGTGTACTTCAAGAAGGACATCGTGGGGGAACAGCTCTTCTCCCGTCTGGACCTCCTGGACCTGGGAGACTGGCTTGGCGTCGAGGGCCGCCTGTTCCGCACCCGCAGTGGGCAGGTCACCATCGGGGTGTCCGGATACGAGCTCCTCGCCAAATCCCTGAGGCCCCTCCCCCTCGGCAAGACCGAAACCGACGAGGAGACCGGGGAGGTGGTGACCCACTCGGGTTTCGCCGATACCGAATCCCGCTACCGCCAACGTTATGCCGATCTTGCGGTGAACCC
>JAHEKK010000168.1:0-1436 GCA_024638395.1 Gemmatimonadota bacterium
CCGGATCAGCCTCTTCCCATGGTACGGGATCCCAGAGTGGCGTTCGAGCAGCTGTTCGGGGCCGGAGGGACGCCGGAAGCCCGGGCGGCACGCCTCCGCTCCAGTCGAAGCGTGCTGGACTTCGTCCTCGGTGAGGCGGCGCGGCTCAAGCGGGACCTGGACGCGGAGGACCGCCGCCGGATGGACCGATACCTCGACAACGTCCGTGAAGTCGAGCGGCGCATCCAGCAGGTGGTGGCCAGGAACACGAGCGGCGAGGAGCGCGAGCTTCCCGGCGCTCCCGCCGGGGTGCCCGACTCGTTCGGCGAGCACGTGAAGCTCATGTTCGATCTTCAGGCCCTCGCCTTCGAGGCCGACGTGACCCGGGTCTTTTCCTTCAAAATGGGCCGAGACGCTTCGAGTCGGGTCTACCCGGAGAGCGGTGTCGACAAGGGCTTCCACCCCGCGAGCCATCATGGCGGCACGCCCCAGAACGTGGAGGAATTCGCCCGCATCAATCAGTACCACGTGGGCCTGGTCCCGTACTTCCTCGAGCGGTTGCAGCAAATCCAGGAGGCGGACGGCAGCATGTTGGACAAGACCATGGTGATCTACGGATCCCCTATGGGCGACTCCAACGTCCACAACCACAAACGATGCCCGCTCTTCGTGGTCGGAGGAGCGAACGGGCGGCTTACGGGCAACGTCCATCACCAGGCCGAGGCCGGCACCCCCATGGCCAACGTCATGGTCTCTCTCATGCACCGCCTGGGCTTGGACGACATCGAGGAGTTCGGCGACAGCACCGGAGCGTTCTCCCTATGAACCCGCCCCTGGGGCCGGGCGCCTGGAAGTGGTTTCGCCCCTTTCGCGCCTGGACCGGCG
Source organism: Gemmatimonadota bacterium (assembly GCA_024638395.1). Classification (GTDB taxonomy): domain Bacteria; phylum Gemmatimonadota; class Gemmatimonadetes; order Longimicrobiales; family Gaopeijiaceae; genus JAHEKK01. The sequence goes on from JAHEKK010000168.1 coordinate 865, forward strand.
GTAGCGGCCTTCGGGCGGATGCCTGGATCCCCCTGGTGCTGATGGCGGCCGTAGGCTTGCCGTGGAGCTTGGAAGCCCCGGTAGCCGACGCGGCCCAGGCGGACGATATCGAGGTCGTGCGTCAGCTCATCGAGGCCGGCGAGGACGTCAACGGTTCCCAGGGAGACGGGATGACGGCCCTCCACTGGGTGGGGCTGAACGGGAACCTGGAGTTGGCCCGGCTTCTCGTGGATGCGGGTGCCGATCTCGATGCACGGACGCGGATCGGGGCCCACACGCCCCTCCATGTCGCGGCTCGAGTAGGGCAGGGGACCATCGTCGAGTTGTTGGTAGACGCGGGTGCCGACGGGTCGGCTCGTACCGACACGGATGTGACGGCCCTTCACCTGGCGGCCGCATCGGGCAGTGTGGTGGCCGTAGAAGCCCTCGTCGCCGCCGGCGCCGAGGTCGACGCCCTCGAGGGGCGCTGGGAGCAGACTCCGCTGATGTTCGCCGCCGCTCTCGGACGTACGGCCGCGGTCGAGGCACTCCTCGAGGCGGGCGCCGATGGCGAAGCCCAGGCCCGGGTGATG
>JAHEKK010000168.1:1446-6935 GCA_024638395.1 Gemmatimonadota bacterium
GACCGGGCCGATGAGCGGGCGCGGAGCCGCCAGATCGACGCCATGCGGGCGGAGGCCCGTGGCGAAGCTCCGCCCTCTCAGCCGGGGGAGCGCGCTGGAGGTACCGAAGCCCGCCCCGGCGAGCCGGCGCGATCAGCCCCCGCATCGGCCACGGATCAGGCGCAAGCCGCAGCAAGGGAAGCGAGGGAGATCCAGCAGAGGACCGGCGAGCCGATTCCCCTGAACTTCGCGGCTCTGGTCGGGACCCACGGCGGGCTCTCCGCGATCCACCTCGCGGCTCGCGAGGGCCACGTGGGCGTCGTCGAGGCCCTCCTGGAAGCTGGTGTTGATATCAACTTCCGGAGTGGGGCTGACGGCACGACGCCCATGTTGATGGCCGCGATCAACGGGTACTTCGATCTCGTCGCCAGACTGGTGGAACGGGGCGCCGATCCGACCCTGGCCAGCGACGCGGGTGCCACACCCCTCTACGCAGTTCTGAACATGCACTGGGCCCCCAAGGCCCGGCATCCTCAGCCCCTGGCGTATGAGCAGCAGGAGATCGGCTACCTGGAGCTCATGCGGCAGCTGCTGGAGGTCGGAGCCGACGTCAATGCCCGCCTGGCCCGGACACTGTGGTATACCACCTACAATCGGGATCTCCTGGGCGTCGACAGAACGGGGGCGACGCCCTTCTGGCGAGCCGTCTACGCCCTGGACATTCCGGCCATGAGGCTTCTTCTCGAGTTCGGTGCCGACCCCCACCTTCCCACCATTCGTGTGCCGGAGCGAAGGTTCGGTCCGCAGGATGAGACCGATCACTCGGGGCTACCGCCGGTTCCCCTCGGCGGCCCGGCCGTTCTGCCCATCCATGCCGCTGCGGGCGTCGGATACGGTCAGGGATTCGCAGGCAACTCCCACCGGCACGTGCCGGGTGGCTGGATCCCCGCCATGCGTCTCCTCGTCGAGGAGTTGGGGGCGGATGTTAACGCCCGCGACTACAACGGGTACACGCCGCTTCACCACGCGGCGGCGCGGGGCGACAACGACATGATCCTCTATCTCGTGGAGAGGGGAGCCGATGTCACTGCGGTTGCCCGGAGCGGTCAGACGACGGTCGACATGGCCAACGGCCCGGTCCAGCGCATCGAGCCCTTCCCCGAGACCATTGCCCTACTCGAGAGCCTCGGGGCCGTAAACACCCATCGTTGCGTGAGTTGCTGACGCCCCGTCGGTGACGCCGAAGACGCTGCCGGCGGCGGGTTTCAGGCCCGCCGGTCGGTGGACGATACTCTCAGGGGATAGGGCCCGGTCGGCTCGCTGACCCAATTCGCGGTCGACCTCCGGCGCGGGACGCGCCGCCCTTCGAACACGGGCCCCGTTGGACTTTCGTAGGAGCAGTATCCCCATGAAGGCACCCCGTTCGCCCCGCCCGTCCGCAGTCCTCCTTGCCCTGGCCCTATCGGCGTGCACGCAGCCCACGGTGCCGGGTGACGAGAACCCTCCACTGGTTGATCTGGGAGATCCCGTGGCCGGCGAGTTGGCCTTCCGTCAGGAATGCGGAACCTGCCATGCCTCCCGGGATGGCTTCGACGTCGCGCACTTCGCCTACTCGGATACGACCATTCTCAGGCGGGCACTGGGGCATGTGGACACGACGGCTGCCCTGGACATCGTCGCTCATGTAAGGTCTCTGGAGGTGGACCGCAGGAGCCCCGACGTGCGGATCTTCCAACCCGGTGGCGAAATCCTGTCCAACGATCTGGAGTTCGCCACCGGCCTGTTCGGGTCGGACTCGTGGCCCGACACGCTGAGCACGGCCGGACTGCGCGCCCTGGATCCGAGAGAGGTCCCCATCGCAGTGGCCTTTCCCGTGTGGTCCGATGAGGAGAGCAATCGGGACTGGATGCCCGACAACGCGTTCCCCGACGCCCTGCTGGACTTCGGCGACGGCGACGTGAGAGCGCGTCTGGACGAATACCGTCGCACCTCGTCCGTTCAGGACCTCATCTCGGCGCTGCAGGTGCTCGGTGCGGCGGACCGCGAAGAGGGGAACCCCGACGCGCCCTGCGTCGAGGGACTCGACCGTCTCTCGCCCGCAGAATGTTTCGATGTCCGTCGCTGGGTGTCCTCCTTCGGGGCGCAGTTCATGCTGCGTCACGACCTGGATGGCGCCGTCCACAACGCCTTGCATGACGTTTGGTGGGACATCGGTCACGTAGCCCGCCGGACGGTCTTGTCCGACGGGTTCGAAGGCGAGATCCCGAACGCCCTGGAGAACTGGGTCACCTGGATGTACGCCGGCTGGGCTTTCGAACCCGAACGTCACGCCAGCTTCTACCTGGCGGCTGGTCTTGCCCGGAGTGAGTTGCCCCGCCATGCGACGTTCCATGTCCTTCGGGCGCAGGTGTCGCGCATGGAGGGCTCAGTGGCGCCCTATGTGGATGCGGCCAACGTGCCCCGGTACGGCCACGAGCCTTGGGTGATGGAGGGGCTTGCATTCGCCTACCAGCACCTTCTGGAACGCTTGGACGCCGGCGATCGGCCGGTCGATGATCTCGCCCAGGCCAGGGACGAAGTTGGAACGGCGTACGAGTTGGCCGTGCCCTTCGTGACGGCCGCGGAAGCCGACACCCTCCGAGGTCTCAGGGACCAGATCCTCGGCGAGTTGTAGCGACCGTCACGGCGGCCGGCCTCCCGGAGCCACGGTAGGCGGTTGCTCCTGCGGGCAGGATGGTGACAGGTTCCCTGGCTGCGAACTGCAACAGGGGGAACCGTGTCGTCTCCGAAGACCCAGCCCAACGACGCCGACGTCGGCGCCTTCGTGGAAGCCATCGAACACGAAGGTCGGAGGGAAGATGCCCGGGCGTTGGTCGCCATGATGGGGGACATCACGGGCGAGGAGCCCGTCATGTGGGGGGACTCCATCGTGGGGTTCGGCCGGTATGAGTACCGCTATGCCAGCGGCAGGGAGGGCGAGTGGTTCGTGGCCGGCTTCTCGCCGCGGAAACAGGCCATGACCCTGTATATCATGTCGGGCTTCAAGAAGCACGACAGCCTCCTGAAGAAGCTGGGCAAGCATTCCACGGGCCGCTCGTGCCTCTACGTCAAGAAGCTGGCCGACGTGGACCTCGACGTCCTGAAAGAGCTGGTAGCGGCCTCCGTGGAGCATGTGTCGAAGGCATCGTGAGGCAGTGCCGGGGCGAAGAGCCGGCAGCTCCGGAGCCGCACGGGGACGAGCCGATCCCGTCGTGATCTCGGATCTCTCTCCGGTGGTACGAGCCGCCGGAGGATCGGTCGCGGCATGATATCCGTCAGCGGCGTCGAAAAGGCCTTCGGGGACCGGGTCCTCTTTTCAGGCGTGTCCTTCCAACTGAACCCTGGAGAGCGCTACGGCCTGGTGGGGGCGAACGGATCGGGCAAGACGACCTTCCTCGGCGTCCTCGCGGGCGACGTAGAGGCGACCGACGGCGTTGTTTCGTTGCCAAGACGGGTCCGCCTGGGCGTGCTTCGCCAGGATCAGTTCCTCTACGAGAACGAAGAGATCCTGGGCGTCGCCATGATGGGGAATCCGGAGCTCTGGGAAGCGATGGTCCAGAAGGAAGCGCTTCTGGCACGTGCCGAGACGGATTTCGATGCCGATCGGTTCTCCGAGCTGGAGGAGGTCGTCCAACAGCACGACGGGTATGCCGCCGAGGCCAGAGCGGCCGCGATCCTCGAAGGCCTGGGTCTCCCGGCGGACATCCACCGTAGTCCCCTCTCGACCCTCTCCGGTGGCTTCAAGCTCCGTGTGCTCCTGGCGCAGGTTCTGGCCAGCCGTCCAGACGCCCTACTGCTGGACGAGCCCACCAATCACCTCGACATCCTCTCCATCCGCTGGCTCGAGAAGTTCCTGCGTGACTTCCAGGGCCCGGTGGTGGTCATCTCCCACGACCACCGCTTCCTGGACAACGTGGCGACCCACATTCTCGATGTGGACTACGAGACGATCAATTTGTATCCCGGGGACTACAGCCGTTTCCTCGAGTCCAAAGCTGAAGAGCGCCTCAGGCGAGAGAAGGAGATCGCCACTCGGGAGAAGGAGATCGCCCACCACCAGAAGTTCGTGGACCGGTTCCGGGCCAAGGCGAGCAAAGCCCGGCAGGCCCAGAGCAAGCTGCGCCTCATCGAGAAGAAGGCGGATGGGCTCGAGGAGCTTCCCCAGAGCTCACGCCGGTATCCCAACTTCAAGTTCGAGCCCAGGCGCCCGAGCGGGCGTGAGGTGCTCACGGTCAAAGGTGTCTCCAAGAGCTACGGAGAGAAGACCGTGCTGGAAGGGGTCGATCTGCAGGTGGTCCGGGGCGACCGGTTGGCGATCATGGGACCCAACGGGATCGGCAAGTCGACGCTCCTCAAGATCATCGTGGGTGAGCTGGAGGCGGACTCCGGTACGGTGGACTGGGGATACGAGACGCACCCCGGCTATTTCGCCCAGGACCACCGTGAGCAGTTCGATTCGCCGGAACGGAGTGCGGAGGCCTTCATCCTCGACTATTGCACCGGGGGTGACGTGGGGGTCGCCCGAGGCGCGCTGGGCCAGGTGTTGTTCTCGGGCGACGAGGCGAACAAGCGTCTCGGGGCCCTTTCGGGGGGAGAGGCCGCCCGACTCGTTTTCTGCAGCCTGGCCCTCCGTCGCCCGAACGTGTTGCTGCTGGACGAGCCCACCAACCATCTGGACCTGGAGTCAATCGAGGCGTTGGTGGAGGGACTCGTGGACTACGACGGCACCCTCGTCTTCGTGTCCCACGACCGGTGGTTCGTCGGGGAATTGGCCAATCGCATCGTAGAGATCCGGCCGGAGGGGATCCAGGACTACCGAGGCACCTACGACGAATACGTGGCGTTCTGCGGCGATGACCATCTCGACGTGGCGCGCGTGGTGCTCAAGGCGAAGCAGGAGAAACGAAGAGGTTCGAATGGCACCGACGGCCGGGGGGGAGGGGAGTCGGGCGGCCGCCAGAGCAAGCAGGGCCCGCCGACGAAGGCCGCGTCTCCTTCCCGGCGCGTCAATCGCGAGCGTGTCGCCCGTCAGCGGGACGAGGTTACGGGGCGCATCGAGGCGACGGAGCGCGAGATCGGGGAAATCGATGCCTCCTTTGCGGCGCCGGGGTTCTTCGACTCGGCCACCCCGGACGAGATCCGCTCGCTTCAGGAAAAGCGGGACGGGCTCCAGTCCGAGCTGGAGGCTCTCATGTCCGAGTGGGAGGCTCTAGAGGCCAGGCTGGAATCCGCCACCGAAGGCTGAGGGCGTGAGGAGTCCCGCTGTCGGGGCCCACCCGACCTTACGGCCTGTACAGGTACTTCTCCGGAATCGAACCCGCCTGGAACTCGTGCTGCCAGAAGATGGACAGCACCCACCAGCGGTCGCCGTCGTCCAGGAGTTGGAAGGAATTGATGCCCCGGTTGAACGGCTCCGTTTCCGAGGATGAGCGAAACGAAGCGTAGCTGGAGAATCGGTGGGCGATGTTCCC
>JAHEKK010000169.1 GCA_024638395.1 Gemmatimonadota bacterium
AGTCCCTCGGGCACCGACCACCCGGTGGGAGGTGCCCGAGGGACTGAACACGGAAAGGTGCTGAGAGAGAGGGTTCTGATCCGGCCAGAACCGGTCGGCAAACGCCTGGTTCACCACGACGACCGGTTCCGAATCAGCCACATCCGAAGCCGAGAGGTCCCGTCCGCTGAGAATCGGGATCCGAACTGTTTGGAAGTAGCCCGGTCTGACTGCGCGAAAATTCGAAGTCGGGACCGCCCCTCCCTCCGGTATGGGAGCGCCGGCATACGTGGGGAAACTCCAGTTCCCCCCGGTACCCGGCAGCAAATGGATGGCCCCCACTGACGTCACCCCGGGGAGAGCTGACAGGCGCTCCGTAACCCGGTCGTAGTAAATCTGGAAGTCCGCCCTGGTCGGATAGCGCCCGCCGGGCGGCGTCGGCCTGAAGGTCAGCGTCTGGCCGGCGTCCAGTCCCACGTCTTCGGACGCCAACCGGGTAAGGGAACGGAGCATGAGGCCCGAGCCAACGGCCACCATGAGGGCCAGAGCGATCTGCCCCGCAACGAGGCCACGGCTCAAGCGGCCAGGCCCGACACCAGCGCTGCCCCGTCCTCCGCCGCCAAGCGCAGCTGTCCCTCCGGCCCGGCTGGCCCTGAGAGCCGGCCACAGGCCCGCGACGACGACGGTCGCCACCGTCGCGACTGTGGCATAGGCAAGGACGGGTCCGTCGAACCCGATCTCGTCCAACCGGGGGAAGTCGGGAGGGGCCAGTCGAATCAGAGCCTCCAGAAAGACCCTGGCCAGGACAGCCCCCAAGAGTCCTCCTGCTCCAGCGATGACGGCATTCTGAGCCACCAGCATTCGAGCCAATCGGGCCCTGCTGGCACCAAGGGCGACGCGGATGGAGTGTGCCCGAGACTGGGCGTCACCTCTGGCGAGAAGGAGGTTGGTGACGTTCCCACACGCAATGAGAAGCACGAGCGAGACGGCCCCCATCGCGACCCAAATCAAGGATCCGGTGTCGCCGGCCACGAAGGCTCGGATAGGCTGAACCGTGGCGCGGCGCGGGTCATCTTCCTCGAAGATCCCGGGCAACCGGTCCCTGATCCTCTCCGCGTATGGGCCGATCTCGCGATTCGCCTGCACCAGGGTCGCCCCGGCCCGCAGCCGGGCAAGCCGCTGGTTGACATACCAGGTCCGGTCCTCCTCCAGGGGAGTCGCCGGGTCACCCTCCAGGGGAATCCACACGTCCGTCCCGCGAATGAAAGGGCGGTAGCCCGGTGGCATGACGCCAATCACCATCCGGCGATCGTATTCCGCTCCCGACATCTCGACCACCCGACCTATGACGGAGGGATCCGACCCGAAGGCCGATGCCCAGAAACCGTGTGCAAGCACCACGACTCCCGCTGCCCCAGGGAGGTCGTCACCCTCCTGAAACCCTCTCCCAAGGGAAGGCAGGACGCCCATGACGTCGAAATGGGTATGGGATGCGGCCGTCGCCTGGATTTGCGCGGGTTCCCCTACGCCGTTGAGGGTCAGGGCCCACCCACTCACCCCCGAGGCGAGCTCGACGCTCGGCAATTGCTCCTCTGCCAGCGCGACCATCGACTTGTTGCCGTTGGTCTCCGGCCAGAGGACCACGAGACGGTCCGCGTCCGGATAAGGCAGATCTTCGAGTAGAACGGCTTGGACGACTGCGAACGTCGCGGTCGCCGCCGCGATGCCCAGCGCCAACGTCAGGGCCCCAGCCGCGAAGAATCCCCGCGCCCGAAAAACGCTTCTGACGCCGTATTTCAGATCCTGGGCCCAGGCGCGGGGGCCAAATGGGTCAACCTTCCGTGGGCCCCGCCTCTCGGCCCTGGCGTGGGCTGCCACATCGGCGACGGCACGGGTCCAGACCCAAAGGCGTCGCAGGGGAGAGGATCCGGCCTCCCGGAGACGAAGGGCGAACAGATCCTCCATGTCGGAGCCCCAGCGCGTCCGAAAGTCCTCCGGCAGCAACCTGAGAAGTAGCCGGTAGGCCGAGATGCACGGCCCTGTTCGGCCCATCGTTCAGGCCTCGGGCAAGAGCTCTCGCCCCGCCGCCTCATCCAGGAGCTCCCGGAGGCGCCGCGCCTCCGCCTGGGCGACCGCTCGCCCGAGACCCGTCAGCTGAAGATACGTCCGGCGCGGGTCGGCACCCTCGGGCGAATCAGCCTCCTCCAGCAGACGGCTCTTGAGGAGGTCCCGGACCCGGCGGTAGAGGTTGGCGGGGTAGATCTTCTCGCGGTCTCCGACTCGCGCCTCGATCTCCTTCACGATCCGGGTACCGTAGCTGGGGCCATCCACCAGGGCGAGCATGATCCTGAATTCGAAAGGGTGGAGGGGTAGGTGCTCGTAGGGGTCGGTCCCGTTGCCCATCTTGACCGCCTTGTACGTGGGGGTCGATATTGTATCGCTATGACAGTATCATACGGATACTATCACATTGACGCCATCCACTCAAGTCCTGGCGAAGGGGGCTCCGGCGAGGCGCTCGGCGAGAAGGGCGTACACCCTCAAGCTGTCCAGGAGGCGCTCGATCTCCACCCACTCGTCCGGGCCGTGGGAGACCTCCAGCAAGCCAGGCCCGTAGGCGACTGCCGGGACCCCGAGGGTGCCATAGAACCGGGATTCGAGGAGGCCCGGGCACAGGACCGCCGGCGGCTCGTGACCCTGGACCACCTCCACGACCTCCGTGAGCGCGGTGACCAAGGGGTGATCGGCGGGGACGAACGACGACGTGGCCTCCTGGAAGACGTCGATGCTCAGCTGGAGACCTTCCGGGACCGCCTGCCTGATCACCTCCTCGAGACGCCTCCTCACCTCCGCCAGGTCTTCCTCGGGATTGAAGCGTCTCTCGACGGTGAACTCGAATCGATCGGGTACCAGGTTGAACTGGCGCGGTCCATGGACTTCTCCCCCGATCATGAGAATGGACCGGCGAGCCGCCTCCGGTTCGATGGCCAGAGTCGTGCGATGCTCCGACACCTCGGCTTTGAGCTCCAGCAGAGCCGAGAGGACGGGCACCGCCCCCTCCACCGCGTTACGCCCCTGGTAGTGCAGCCCTACGTGAGCGGGCTCCCCTTCCAGCCGGACCCGGGCTGTGAGGGCACCGCGACTGCCGTTCCAGATGACTCCTGACGTGGGCTCGCCGAGGACCGCCCCGAGAGCGTCGGCGTCGATCTCGCCCACGTCGACGAGCTTGGCCATCCCCCCCTCTCCGCCCGTTTCCTCGTCGGGCACGAGCACCAGCTCGACCCGGCCCCGATACTCGCCGTCCCGGAGGGCCGCCACGGCATGCATCATGGAAGAAAGGGTACCCTTCATGTCTGCGCTCCCACGGCCGAACAGCCGGCCTTCCCGGACCACGGGATCGAACTGGCCCGCGACGGTGGCGGGTACCACATCGTAGTGGCCGTGGAGATACAGGGGAGGCCCGTCTCCGATGGCGCTGACCACCGCTTCCCGCCCCGGGCCAAGAGGAACGCGGCGGGCCGGAAGGCAGAGCGTCTCCAGCGAAGTCACCAATACGTCGACGGCCGCTGGATAGGCCGCTCCTGGCGGATTCTCCGACGGTACCCGGATCAGATCCATAGCCACGTCGATGACCGACTGCCGGTGAGCCTCGATCCAGGATTCCAAGGAGTCCGAGGGGCTCAAAGCATGTCCTTGGTTGGCGGATGTGGTCGGGGCGGTCCGTCCGTCGGAAGGCGCCTTCGCATCGAGTAGCGGAGGCTCATGCATCCCCCGACTCCCCGTACCGCCGCACCCGCTTCTCGAGGGACTCCTCCCGGTCGCGCTTTCGCCATGCCTCGAGGCGGGCGGCAACCGTTTGCTCGTACCCCATGTTGCGCGGCTGGTAGAAATAGAGGCCTTGCATCTCTTCGGGCAGGTATTGCTCCGGCACGTAGCCCTCGCGATACGCATGGGGATACTTGTATCCCTTGCCGTGGCCCAACCCCTCTTTGTCCCGGCTCGCGTCCTTCAGCGGGTTGGGCACATCGCCGGAGGGCTCTTTCCGCACGTGGGCCAGGGCGTCGAAGAAGGCCATGACGCTGTTGGATTTCGGCGCCGTCGCCAGGTACAGGCAGCACTCAGCCAGATGGAACTGACCTTCGGGCATCCCCACGTAGTCGAACGCCTGTGCGCAGGACGCCGCGACGGTCACGGCCCTCGGATCGGCCAACCCGACGTCTTCCGATGCGAAAATGAGCATCCGCCGAAGGATGAACCGCGGGTCCTCGCCAGCGTAGACCATCTTCGCCAGCCAGTACAATGCGGCATCCGGATCACTGCCCCGGAGCGATTTGATGAAGGCCGAGATGGTATCGAAGTGGGCGTCGCCCTCCTTGTCGTAAAGGACGGCCCGCCGCTGGATCGAGTCCTCGGCCACGGCCATGTCCACGTGGATCGCCTGATCCTCCCCCGGAGGGGTGGTCTCCACGGCAAGTTCAAGGGCGTTGAGCAAGCTTCGGGCGTCCCCGTTCGCGGTGCGTACCAGATGGGCGAGGGCGTTGTCGTCGACGCGAACCCGCCGGGCTCCGAACCCTCGGTCCTCATCCTGGAGAGCCGAGGTCGCAACGCCGACCAGATCCTCCTCGGCGAGACTCCTCAGCTCGAAGACACGGCTTCGGCTGACGAGGGCCTTGTTGACCTCGAAGTAGGGGTTCTCCGTCGTGGCCCCGACAAAGACGACCGTGCCGTTCTCCACATGGGGCAGCAGGGCATCCTGTTGCGCCTTGTTGAACCGGTGGACCTCATCGACGAAAAGGATCGTACGCCGGCCGTGGAGACGGAGCCGTTCCTGGGCCTCCGCGATCTTCTCGCGGATGTCCCTGACCCCGGCGAGGACGGCGTTCAGGGTGGCGAACTCACTCTCGGTGGTGTTGGCGATGATCCGTGCAAGCGTGGTCTTGCCCGTGCCCGGTGGGCCATAGAGGATGAGCGAGGTGACCCGGTCCGCCTCGATCGCCCTTCGCAGGAGCTTGCCTGGACCGAGGATGTGGGGTTGGCCCACGAAATCGTTCAGCGTCCGGGGCCGCATACGGTCGGCCAGGGGCGCACTACGGCGACGGATTTCCTCGGCACGAGCTTCGAATAGGTCGGACATGCGGGCGGAGCGTAGAGATCGGGGAGACGGGACCGGGAACGCACCCGAATGTCGGGGACCCGGCAGACCCGGGCCAGCCCAGGCCTTCGATGGAATCGCCCGGCGAAGGCGAATTGACGTTCTCGCGGAGGTCCGCTAAAAACGAGGCAACCTGATCCGCCTCTCCCGGTATGGAGCAATATCCGATGGTTTCCCGTCCCGGCCTGACCACGACGCTGGTCCTTCTCACCCTGTCGGTGCCGGCTCTCTCGGCCCAACAGCGGACCGAGTCCGACTACCATAGAGCCGAGCAGTTCCTCGGCAGGAACGCTCAGAGCATGGTCTCGGGACTGGCCGTGAGCCCCAATTGGCTGGACAACGGCCGCTTCTGGTATGCCAATCAGGTCCGCGGCGCGACCGAATTCGTGGTGGTCGATCCAGGCGCCCGATCCCGGGCACCTGCCTTCGATCACGGACGCCTCGCAGCCGCCCTGTCCCTGGCTGCGGACACGGCCTATGAAGCCCACGAACTCCCCTTCGAGACCTTCGACTACACTCCGTCCGGCGTCACCTTCACCCTCTCGGACACGCTTCGGTGGACATGCGATACCACGCAGTGGACTTGCGACGGGCCGACCCCCGTCCGTGGGCCCAGTCGGTCGGAAGTCCGGTCCCCGGACGGCCGATGGGTGGCCTTCGCCCGCGATCACGATCTATGGATCCGCGCCAGCGACACCGGCGCGGAAGTGCGCCTTTCCGAAGACGGTGAGCCCTGGTTCGCCTATGCGGAGAATGACCAGTGCTGCAGTCAGGTCACGGCGCCGCGACGCGAGGAGGAGCGGCCTCCCGTCCTCCGTTGGTCGCCCGATTCACGAAGGATCGTGACGCTGAAGCTGGACCGGCGAGGGGTCGAGGACCTTCACCTCCTCGAGACCCTGCAGGGGCGACCCAGGCTCCACACCTACCGTTACGGCCTCCCGGGGGACTCCGTGATTCCCACCTACGATCTCCATGTCTTCGACGTGGAAGCCCGTACGCGGACCCGGCTCGACCTGCCGGCCCAACCTGCCGTCAATACGATCTGCTGCGGCCTGATGGCCGACACCGTTTGGAAGGACGTCCACTGGGGTCCCGACGGCGAGTACGTCTGGTTCACGGTCGGTCAGCGGGATTTCAAGCGCCTCACCCTGATGCGTGCGGAGGCAACGACAGGAGCCGCCCAACGCGTCCTGGAGGAGACCTCTCCCACCTTCGTGGAAACCGCGTCGGCACGAGGGGGCACCCCCAATTGGCGGGTGCTTTCCTCCGGGGACGTCATCTGGTTTTCGGAGAGAGACGGCTGGGGCCACCTGTACCGGTTCGACGGAAGCACCGGCCAGCTCCGGAACCGGATAACGTCGGGCCCGTGGCTCGTGATGAACATCCTCGACGTGGACGAGTCGGCCGGGTGGGTGTACTTCGCCGCAATGGGCCGTGAGGAGGGACGGGACCCCTATCTGAGCCACGCGTATCGGGCGTCGCTGGACGGGAGCCGAATCGAGCTGCTCACGCCCGAGGACGCCGACCATCTGGTCAGCCCGTCACCCGACGGGCGCTACCTGCTCGACACCTATTCCACGTTGGATCGGCCGCCCGTCACAGTGCTCAGAGACCGCTCCGGCCAGGTCCTCCAGACGGTAGAGGAGGCGGACATCTCCGGCCTCACGGCCGTGGGATGGCCTTTTCCCACCCGGTTCGCCGTGAAGGGGAGAGACGGGGTCACCGACGTGCACGGGCTCCTGTACTTCCCGTCCACGTTCGACCCGTCGGCCAGGTACCCGGTGGTGGACTACGTCTATCCG
>JAHEKK010000003.1 GCA_024638395.1 Gemmatimonadota bacterium
ACCAACTGTTCAGGAACAACCGTTCAAAAGCCCGTCGGGAGGGGTGCGTTTCGCCGCTCTCTGTCGGGCTCTGGCCTGAAGTAAACAAATGTTTGCGGACCGGTTGCGACTGGTCCGGGGTCGAGTGGGTCATGGTCACCTATCGCAATTGGGAGAAGGAATGTTGAACCCTCGGTCGTTCCTCGTCGCCGTAACGGTCGCTCTGGTCTTCGCCGCCTGTGGAAGCGAGCCACCGCCCCCACCCGAGCCGGTGGGACCCACCCCTGAAGAGATCGAGGCGATGCGGCAGGACTCGATCCGTCGCGTTCGTGAGGCTGAGGAGGCGGCTGCACGTGCCGAGGCCGAGAGGGCCCGCCAGGCGGCAGAGGCGGCCGCAGCCCGCGCCCGGGAGACCCTCACCGAGATGGTGTTCTTCGACTACGACGACGCCAGTCTCACCTCGGAATCCGAGCAACGGCTCCGGGCCAAGCTCGACATCCTCCGGGCCAACCCCGGCGTCCAGCTCCGCATGGAAGGACATGCCGACGAGCGGGGCACGTCGGAGTACAACATCGCTCTGGGGAACGAACGAGCCGAATCGGTGATACAGTTCTTGACCAACTTCGGTCTCGATGCGGGTCGGTTCAGCGCCGTGAGCTACGGCGAAGAGCGGGCTCTGTCGTCGGGCTCCAGCGAGGCCGCCTGGGCCAGAAACCGCCGGGTGGAGTTCGTGATCACGGCCGGCGGCAACAACATCACCGGATAGAGAACGGTTACGTTTCCTGAGGGACACGGGCTCTGGTTCAGGGCCCGTGTTCCGTCGGTCCCGACCGAGACGTAGGGTGCCGGGTCCCCAGGGGGCCGGCACCCTTTTTTGACGCTGCGACGGATTGAGGTGAAACGATGCTGAGACCTTCGAGGCTTCTGACCCTGTTGCTCCTGGCGCCCCTGGGAGCGTGTGCCACCAAGCGGGATATCCGTGACCTCCAGGCCGAGATCCGGTCCCTGGCCATGCGCCAGGATTCAGCCGCTTTGGCGCTTCAGGCCACGAACCGGAACCTCCGGGACTCTCTGCGCACCGTATCGGAGTTCCTCTTCAACATGCGCGGCGAGTCCAACAACCAGATGATCGCGATCCAGGACCAGCTCCTCCGGATCGGCGAGCTTACGGGGCAGAGCCAGCGGAGCCTGGCGGGCCTCCGGGACCAGATGGAGCAGAACCGGCAACGCCAACCGACCGCTCCCCCCACGCCGGTCCAGCGGGATTCCGCGTCGGACGAATCCGTCGTCCCGGGCACCGGAGGCCCAGCGAGGGGAAGTCCGGACGAAATGTACGACGCGGCGATCACGCAGCTCAACCGGGGGAGTCTGAGCGTGGCCAGGGCCGCTTTCCAGCAATTCCTGACCCAGCATCCCAATCACGCCCTGGCTCCGTCAGCCCACATTCGGCTGGGTGAGATCCTGGCTCAGGACAACCGGCTCGAAGAAGCCGCCCAGGAGTATCTCAAGATCCGTGAGCGTTTCCCGGGGTCGGAGGAGGTCCCCGTCGCTCTCTATCGCGCCGGCGCCGTCTACCTGGAGATGGAGAACTTCGACCTGGCCCGCCAGTATCTGGAGACCGTGGTCAACAGCTATCCCGACCACGCCGTGGCCAGCCTGGCCGAGGAACGGCTGAGAGACATCCCGTAGCGGAGCGATCCGTCTCTTCATGCGTTGTCCTGCTTGCCATTCCGCGTCCAGCAAGGTGGTCGATAGCCGAACCGCTCGTGATGGGAGGGCGGTCCGCCGCCGTCGTGAGTGCCTGCGTTGCAGCGACCGGTTCACGACCTATGAGTATGTTGAGGAGCGCCAGGTCCAGATCCTCAAGCGCAACGGCAGTGCCGAGGAGTTCGACCGTGACAAGCTCCGGATGTCCATCGCGGTAGCCTGTGCCAAGCGGCCGGTTTCATCGGCGGAAACGGAGGCCCTCGTCGATTCCATCGAAGACACGATCTCCAGGTCGGCCGGCGTCGAAATCCCCTCGGCGGAGGTCGGGGAGATGGTGATGGAGGGCCTCAAGCCCCTGGACCGGGTCGCCTATGTGCGGTACGCCTCGGTGTACCGCAATTTCCAGGACATCGAAGAGTTCCAAGAATTCGTGGATGAGTTGAGTGTGAAGGAGCGTCAGCAGGCCGCGGCCCGCTTTCAGGAGGAGTTGTTTCTTCCGCGGCCGGGCGCCGGCGCGGCCGTCCCGGAGTCCTGAGTCGGATGTCCGCGGTCTGGAAGGACGGCCTCCTGAGGAGGGGCGCAGCGAACCCCAGGGGCGAGATGCCCTTCCTCGAGCACCTGGAAGAGCTCCGCTGGCGAATCCTGTGGTCCCTGGTGGCGATCGCGGCGTTCACCATCGTCGGGTTCCTGCTCGTCCACTACCTGGAGGTGGTCGCCCTGCTGCTGGAACCGGGTAAGGACTTCCTCGGTCCCGATTGGCAGCCGATCTTCCTCTCCCCGACCGACCCGTTCTTCCTCCTCCTGAAGCTGGCCCTGTCCGTGGGCCTGATCCTGGCGTCCCCCGTCATCATCTACCAGGCGTGGTCGTTTCTATCACCCGCCCTGGAGCCTCACGAGAAGCGGGCAATCGTCCCGGCTCTCTACATGGGTCTGGTGCTCTTCGCCGCCGGGGTGGCGATGGCCTACTACATCGCCCTCCCCATTTCCATTCGGTTCTTGATGGGGCTCCTGACGGACTTCATGACGCCCAGCATCGAAGCCACGCGCTACCTGGGCTTCGTCATCAAGTTGCTACTGGGCTTCGGGCTGGTCTTCGAGCTACCGGTCGTCATTCTCATTCTCAGCGCCCTCGGACTGGTGACTCCGGCCTTCCTGCGGGCGCGCAGGCGACACGCCATTGTCATCATCACGGTGGTGGCGAGCTTCCTGTCCCCCGGCGACGTGATTGCCGTCACCGTCCTCATGATGATCCCCCTCATCTTCCTCTACGAGTTCAGCATCCTGCTCTCGGTGTTTGTATGGAGGCGTCGAGAGGCGAGGGAGAAGACCATCAACGAGGTCGACCCTCCCAGTGGCGCGGTGGCCTCCGAGGAAGAGCAACCCGTCCCTGCCGGAGCGGCTGCCGGAACGGCGGCCTCGACCCGTGGCCCTGAGGCAACAGGCGTTCCCGAGCTCCATGGTCCCCGGATCGGATCGGGTGATGTGGACGTGCCCCGCGCCCCCGACCCGACGGGCGGCGCCGGCGACGAAGAGGAGTAGGCTGTGACCGGCCTACGGGCGACCGGGGGCCCCCCCGCCACATGGTGGGCCCGTGTGGGCCTCCTGGTCCTGACGGGCGTCTTGTTGGCGGCTTCAGGGGGCTTCGAGGAAGCCGCCGCCCAGGCCGTGCCCGATTCCATCCAGCGCCGGCTGCAGGAAAGGCTGACCCGGCTGGGACGTCCGATGGGCGACTCGACGGGTCTCGTCGAGGCAGACTCCACGCTCCTGGCCCAGGCTCGGACTCCCGGCACCCGACGAGCTCCGCCTGCCGCCGACTCCACCGCCCGCACGCTCTTCGACCTGCCCGGCTACGAGCTCACACAGTATCAGGGAGAAGGGGCTCAGTTCGAGACGGGCACCCGGGTCCTGACCCTCACCGGCGCCGCGGGCCGGAACGCCGTGTTGAACCGACAGGGCATCCAGCTCACGGCCGATTCCGCCGTGGTCTTCGATGAGCGCACGGGGCGGCTGGTGACGGTGGGGAGCGAAGCCGTGTACACCCCGGAAAACGGGGACGAGGTGACCACGCGTCGCATCATCTTCGACCTGGATGAGAACCGAGGGACCGCCGAGGCGGCGCAGACTCAATATGCCCAGGGCACGGGGAACTGGATCATCCGGGGCGACTTTCCCTGGGTGAACCCGGACGTTTCCTACGGTCACGACGTGATGTTCACGAGCTGTGAGCTCGATAATCCCCACTACCACTTCTCGGCCGGAGAGATCAAGGTCGTGCCCGGCGGGACCATGGTGGCGAAGAACGTGGTCCTCTATTTCGCGGACGTGCCGGTGGGATGGCTGCCCTTCGTTGCCCAGAGCACGGAGACGGGAAGGCGCTCGGGTCTGCTACCTATCCGTTTTTCGGTGAACGACATCGTCCGCACGTCAAGCAACTACTCCAGGCGCATCTCGAACCTGGGGTACTACTGGGCCATGAGCGACTATACCGATGCCGAGCTGGCCCTCGATTGGTGGAGCGGGAACTACACGGCAATGACCGGAGCCTTCCGCTACCGCTGGCTGAGTCAGTTCCTGGACGGACGCCTCAACTTCCGGCGTTTCTGGGAAGACTCGGGGGGTACCCAGTTCGCCCTGGACACGAGCCACAACTGGGATATTTCCGAGCGGACCAAGCTGAACATTTCGGCGGGATACGTTACGAGCTCGTCCTTCGTTACCCAGAACTCCTTCGATCCCCGGGAGATCACCCAGAGCATCGATTCCGACGCCGGCCTCAGCCGGAGGTTCGATTGGGGCAACCTCTCGGTCACGGCAAACCGCCGGCAGTTCCTGACGGACGACCGTGTGGAGCAGGAGTTTCCCCGGGTGTCCCTCTCCATGTCGACGATCACGCTCTTGCCGGCGCCCTCCAATCGGGCTCGTTTCTACAACAACATGACCCTTTCGGCATCCGGCCGATTCTCCCAATCGCTGACCGATCTCGTGGCTCAGGACCTGGTCCAGAACGAGTTCGACATCAACCTGACGGACAAGACGGCGCGGAGGGCCGGGCTGAGCTCGACCCTGTCCCTCGGCAGCCTGTCGTTTAGCCAGAGCGCAGACCTGAACCGGCGTACCACCAAGGAGGTGCCCGAGGATTTCTTCCAAGTCGAGGACCCTCTCCCCCTCGCGGGTGCGGGCAGCGTGGCCGACCTCCAGCGTTCCACCCTGTTCGGCCAGGCGGATCACGGCTTCCGGGACTTCGCCAATGAGGAGCTGACCTGGAGCACCAGCGTCAATTACCAACAGAACCTCATCGGGTCGACGAGCATCACCCCGCGCCTCACGCTGTCGGGCCGTTCGATACGGTCCGATAGCAGCGTCGTGGCGGGGGACAAGTTCGTGGCCGCGCCCAACCGCATGTCCTTCGGCGCCCAACTCAAGACCGACATCTACGGGTTCTGGGGCGGATTCGGACGATTCGAACGCCTCCGGCACAAGTTCTCCCCGACCTTCGACTACTCCTTCACGCCGGAGACGACGCCAACGCTCCTCCAGTCCCAGGTCTTCGGGTCGGCGGCCATCAATCCCCGAAACGAGGTCCGGGTCGGTCTCACGCAAACCCTCGAAGCAGCGGTCCGTTCAGACGACGGGGACTCGGCCGCGGCCGGAAGGGCACAGGGCAGTACCGCCGGTGGTCCGCAGCGGCTCGAGGTGTCGGAGAAGGTGACCCTGCTGGCTCTCCGCACCAGCGCCGTCACCTACGACTTCGAGCAGGCCGAGGAGTTCGGCGACTTCAAACGGGGGTTCGCTGACAACCTCACCATTTCCAACCAGATCAGTTCCGATTTCCTGCGAGGCCTCTCCCTGTCGGTAGACCACGACATCTTCGACGACTCGGATCTCGATCCCTCCGACGGGTCGGGTCAACGGCGTTTCGATCCTCATTTGGCGAACCTCCGGATGTCCTTCGCCCTGAGCAATCGGTCGGCGCTCTTTCGGTGGATCGCTGGACTTCGTGGGCAGGAGCTACCGGACGAAGACCCCGAAGAAGACCTTGAAGATCTGGAGACGGCGGATCTCGGCGAGTCGACGATCGTCCCCGGGCTGGGTGGCCGGGACAGGGACCAGGAGCGACAGCGGCCGAATCAGGGGAGCGTCGGCAACTGGAATGCGTCCCTGTCCTATTCCCTCAATCGGCCCCGCGACGAGCTGCTGGAACGGACCCAGATGATGCAGGGCACTCTCCGATTCCAGCCTACGGAAAAGTGGTCGGTCAATTGGAGAACGTCCTACGACCTCGAACGGGCACGATTCAATGACCACATCATCAGCCTGACCCGCGACCTTCACCGGTGGGAAGCGGACTTCTCGCTCCGTCAGACGGCGACCGGAAACTGGACTTTCATGTTCGAGGTCGCCCTGTCGGACAACCGGGACCTCCATTTCGACTACCAGCAGCGGAGCGTCGATCAGTTCCGTTGAGGCCGACTCACCCTCGGACGGGGCTCTCGCCCCGTGGCATCGCGGGGGCTGGCGCCAGCCAGGAAAGGTCCTTGCCTAGCCCAACCTGCGGCAGCGGTCCACGATCTCCCGCTTCGCCTTCCCCGGGTCGTCCATCAGCTCGAAGAAATCCCTCAGGTATTCGTCGGCCTGCTCCCTGCTTTCATCGTCCCAGCCCTCCATCTCGGCGTACAGCCCGGCCACCCCGTCCGGGAGGGACCGGAAAGGCGCCAGGGCAGTCTCGGCTTCGAGACCGTCGTGGCATACGCCGCGATAGAGTCGTTGGCGCACGTGTCGAATCCCCAGGGTCTCGTTGGGCCGGGCATATCGGGCGCTCACCAGGCCGGACCAATCGAAATCGTAGGGAATCGGCAGGAGGTCGCCGTCAGCGGTTCGCACGATGACGACGTTGTGTGACTCCACCAGGGAGAAGTCGGTATTTCCGATCATGTACTGGAAGACCGATACGCGGGTCTCAGTGCCTGGGGCATATCGGAGGGGATGGATCTGTTCGAAGACCTCGATCGAGCCCCCCAGCCGTTCCGCCATCCGTTCTTCGTCTTCGATCAGGAAGCCCGGGTGGGTCGCAGACTCGCCCTCCTCCGGGTCCGAGTAGGTGACCATGACCATCCGGGCGCGGAAGCTCTCATCCGTGATCGTGTTGTACAGGCGATAGGCCAGGTACTCCTCGAAGACGTTCTGCTCGTACTGGTCGCCATCCCGGCAGTGGGTGACCAGCTTCAAGCGGTTTTGTCCCTCGAAGACTGTGCCCTCCACCTCATCCGTCGCGAAGTTGAGTCGCAGGGGCGGCATGTCCCGACAGGTCGATCGCTCCTTCCTGAAATTCCCTCTGGAGCGGAAGCGGACTTGCGCCTCGCCCGCTTCGCCGCCGGTCTCCCAACGGAGGATCATGTCATGGTATACGGGCTCGTCGCCCCGGTCCTCCTCCATGGCACGGATCGGACCCACCACCTCCAGGGTTATCATTTCATGGGCGGCGAAAAGGGGGTCCTGTACCCGGTCCGGGATTCCGGCATCCGGGGCTCCCTGGGAGGGGGCTTGGGGCACGACGAGCGACATGACCAGGGGTAGCAATGTGGTAAGGGTGGCCACCATCGCCTCCTCCTCTCCGGAAGGGAACAACGCTTGAAGCGACTGCGAGAACGCCGTGGGGCGCCGCGCCCGGGTCCTGGCTCCTGGGCGTCTGCCGGGGCCAGAGCCGCGGCCGCTGTGGCATTGACCACGATCGCTTGCGCAAACACTGGACCTCTGCAGGGTAGCGCTGCGGCGGCTGCCAATCCAGAGGAGCCCCAGGCGCCGAGGCTGCTGGTCGTGGTCGTGGTGGACCAATTCGGGGCCGATCTCTTCGAACACTATGCCGACGCCTTCCCCGGGGGTCTCGGCCGCCTGCTGGCTGGCGGACGCCGGTTCTCCGACGCCACCCACGACCACGGAATCACGGAGACGTCACCCGGTCACGCGACCGTCTCTACGGGCACTGCCCCGGCCGAGCATGGCATGGTGTCCAACCTGTGGTTTACCCGGGACGAGCGGGGCGCATGGAGCCGGGCGGAGAACGTCATCGACCCCACTCTTCGAATGACGGGGGCCGAGACGCTGGCCGGTTCGTCGCCCGCCATGCTCATGGCCTCGGGGCTCGGCGACTGGCTGGTCGCACGGGATCCCGAGTCACGGGTTGTGTCCATCTCAGGCAAGGATCGGGCGGCGATTCTCCTGGCCGGGCAGGGTGCCCACACCGTGTACTGGTTCGAGCCACAACTCGGGCGCTTCGCCACGTCCACGTTCTACCGGGAGTCGGATGCCGATTGGGTGGTGGAGTTCAACGAGGGCCTTGGTGAGCGCCTCGAGGGGGACCGGAACTGGAACCTCGAGGTGCCGGATCGTCTCGCGAGCCGCGCGAGGGCCGACTCTGCGGCCTTCGAGGGAGACGGAATCCATACGACGTTCCCCCACCAGTTCCCGGCGGAAGGCGATACGGCCGCGGGGGCGTTCGCCGCCTGGTGGTCCGCGACGCCCTATCTGGACCGTGAAACGACGTCTCTGGCGATTGTGGCCCTCTCGGAGATGAACCTGGGCCGCGGGAGTTCCGTGGACCTCCTGAGCGTGTCCCTATCGGCCACGGATCGGGTTGGACACGCGTACGGTCCCGACTCACTCGAGCAGCTCGACAACCTCCTTCGGTTGGATGCACAGGTCGGGCGTCTGCTCGAAGCGCTGGACCGGGAGGTCGGTGGCCGCTACACCCTGGTCCTGACCTCCGACCACGGGGTGTCGCGGGCGCCGGAGGCCTTGCAGGCCGAAGGAGCAGCGGCCCGCCGCCTCACGCAGGAAGACGGAAGCCGGTTCAACGAACGGGCCGGCGAGGACTTGAGAGCCTACGGGTCCGATCCGGAACGGCTTGCCCAGGCCCTCGCCGAGTCGGCGAGGGCGGAGGCGTGGATCGCCAGTGCATGGCCGGAGTCCGAATTGGCTGGGGTCGCTCCGGGGGATTCCCTGGCGGCCCTCATGTTGGAAAGCCTCTACCCTGGCCGCGCCGTCGGCCTCCTGGGCCGCTATGGGGTCCAGGTGGCCCTGACGCCCCACACCCTGCTGTGGGCCTGGCCACGGGGCACGGACCACGGCTCACCGTACCTGTACGACCGACGCGTGCCCCTCGTCTTCTATGGCGCGGGTGTCGCGCCCGCCGTGGTGGCGGGCCGGGCGTCCACCCGGTCCATCGCCCCGACCCTGGCCGGGCTCGTGGGACTGGCAACGCCGCCCGGGGCGTCGGCGCCGCCCTTCGTGCTCCGCTGATGACTCCTTGCGGACCGGCGTTTCGGTGGAGCGGCGCCCCGGGCCCCTCACGGGCGCTGTCCCCCGGTTCGCCTCGGGCGGTGTCCTCCAGTGAGGACGATCGAGTCCGGTTGTTCTGGCCTAAGTCGTTGTTTACCAACATGTTGGTGTTTCGGTACGAGGTCTGCCTGAGTTTCCTTGCGGTTGAAAAGAATGACAACGACGGCCCGGCACGGGCCGCAAAGCTGGAGCGGAACCATGCGTAAGTGGCCTGTCGTGGCATTGGCCTTCCTTTCCGTCGCCTGCGGAGAGAGTAACCCCGTCCTGGTGGTAGGCGGTGACCCCGACGGTCCCAGGAATGTGAGCGCCTTCTACTACAACCTGGGTGTCGACGTGACCTGGGACCTGAGTCCCGGGTGGAACGGAGAGGCCTTCCGGGTCTACGGGAAACGGGCGAGCGACGCCGACTTCTTCTTCATCGCCGAGGTCACGAGTTGCGCCGGAGGGTCCTGTGTGTACCGGGACCTCAACGTGCTCGCGGACGTCTCGTACGAGTATTTCGTGGCTGCCGTCGATCCCGACACGGGGTCGGAGGCTTCCAGCGCGATCGTGGGCGTCTACGTTCCGGTGCCCATTCCCCCTGCCGTGCCGACGAGCGTGGCCGGCGTGGCCCTGGACGATGCCGCGTATCTGATCTGGAGCGATGCGCCGGCGTCGGAGGACGATTTCTCCTTCTACCGGGTGTACCTCATCGATGGACCCGACGACCTTCTCCTCGGCGAGACCGACTCGCCGGGCTTCATCGATCTGCTCGCGGTGAACGGCTCTACCTTCACCTATTTCGTCACGTCCGTGGACGATCAAGGTCACGAGAGCGGAGGAAGCTCCCTCGTGGAGGTCACCCCCCGCCCGGACTACACCGGTGAACTGGTGAACGCATACCAGGACGCTCCCGGGAATGCTGGATTCCAGTTCCAGGAAAGCGAAGACGCCGCCGCCGTGGTGTCGGGAGACGACCCCGACCGGCATTTCCGCCTCGAATCGGACGTGGACGGCCTCTGGTTGGTACCCGGACCTGGAGTGGAGATCTATCCCACGGGCCAGTTTACCAGTGCCCTCAAGTGTGGCGTCGGCGCCGATGGCGATTGCACGTCCTGGGAAGTTGCCCCCACGAGCGGATACGCCTTCGGCGACGTGCCCGTGGACGCCGAGTTCACGTATATGTTCCGGGTACCCGGCTTCGGAGGGGGCCTGAACTACGGCGCCATCCGGGTGACGCTTCTGGGCCAGGATCAGGCGGGTGACGATGTGATGGTGTTCGATTGGGCCTACCAGATCCAGGAGGGCAATCCCAACCTCTCGACAGCGGAGGGATCCGTCCTCCCGTGACGGGATGCCGGCCGGCTGACGGCCTGGTTCGAACCGCGCCGCCTGGGGGCCCGTACCCCCGGCGGCGCGGCTATTCCGGCCCTTGCCCCGGGGCTTGTGCCGCTTGACCCCTCGGCCCGGGCCGCCATCGTTGATGATGCGCCCCATTGTCGAGGTGGTCCCCAACTTCAGCGAGGGACGGGATCCCCGATTCCTGGAACGGGCCGTGGACGCCTTCCGGCTTCACGGCGCCTCGGTCCTTGACGCCTCCATGGACCCCGACCACCACAGGTCGGTAGTCACGGCGATCGGGGCGCCCCAACAAGTGGCGGCGGGGGCCGTGGCGGCTGCGGCTTTGGCCCTGGAGCGGATCGATCTCCGGGGTCACCAGGGTGTCCACCCCCGCATCGGCGCCCTCGACGTACTCCCCTTCGTGGCCATGGAGGGTGTCGTCGAAGAGGAGGTCGTGGAGCTCGCTCGCGTGACCGGTGCCCGCATTGCGGCCCTGGGGGTGCCGGTCTTCTTCTACGGCGCCGCGAGCCACCCGCCGGGGCGGACCCTCGCTTCATTGCGGCGGGGGGGATTCGAGGCCCTGGTCAGAGGCGATTCAGCCCAGAGCGCGGATCTGGCGGGGCGCACGGAGCCCTCCCGGGAGCCCCGCCACGGGATCGTCCATCCGACAGCAGGCGCAACCTGCGTCGGCGTACGCCCGGTCCTTCTGGCCTGGAATGTCGATATCGTCGGCGTGGCGCTGTCGGACCTCCGGCGTATCGCCTCGGAGATCCGGGAGCGGGATGGCGGATTTCCGGGCCTCCGGGCCCTGGCCCTGTCCCTCCCCACTCAGGGGCGCACCCAGATTTCCATGAACCTCGAGGACCCCGGCCGCACACCACCGGAGACGGTCTTTTCCACCATCGAGGCCCTCGTGCTACGCCATCACGGGGAAGTGGCCGACACTGAGGTCATTGGCATGCTGCCTGATGCTCTTTCCACGCCCGAAGCCGCGGCTCGAATCCGGCTCCGGGGTTGGGGTGAGGATCGGGTGTTGAGCAAGCGCGTCGCGGCGTATCGGGAGGCCACGGCGCGGACTCGCGATGGACGATCCTCGTAATTTACAGCCGAGCGACCAGATGAGCATCGAATCGCTGAAGGAAAAAGCCCGGACCCACGAGCAGCGTGAGGAGTGGAAGGCGGCACTGGACACCTACGTCCAGGCCATCCAGAGATTGGACGATGACGATCAAACCGACATCGGCCTCTACAACCGGGTGGGCGACATCGCCATTCGACTCGGCCAGATCGACCGCGCCGCAGACCACTATATGCAGTCCGTGGAGCTCTACGCCGAGGCCGAGCTCCCCAACAACGCGATTGCGGTGTGCAAGAAGATCATCCGCAATATCCCCACCCGCACCGACGTGCATCTGCGGATGGGCCAGATCCGAGCCTCTCAGGGTTTCCTGACGGATGCCCGGGAGAGCTTCCTGGCGTATGCCGAGCGGACGCAGCAAGAGGGAGACCTCGAGGAGGCGTTCCGGGCACTGATCGAGTTTGCGGATCTCGCGCCTGATGACACGGATGTCCGAATGGCGTTGGCCACCCAACTTCAGGCCCACGAGCGCACGCCGGAAGCCGTCGAACAACTACTCGAGGCCCGCGCCACCTTGATCCTCGGCGGCCAGGACGAGCAGGTCGCGGAGGTCGAGGGCCTCATCGCGGAGTTCGCTCCGGACACGGAGCTTCCCGACCCGGAAGCGGTACGTGCAAATGCCCAGGAGACCACCACCCACGCAGCCTTCGAACCCGACGCACTGGCTCTGGAAGGGGTCGAGGCGGCCTTCGGCGGCGAGGACGCAGCCGAAGGCGAGGACGCCGGCCCCGGAGAACCTGTAGAAGGTCTCGAAACGACCCGATTGGCCTCTGTGGACCAGCCCGCCGACACGGTGAAGACCGATGCGGTTTCGGAGCCCCAAGACGAGGCGCCGGACATGGCCGCCTCGGCCGCCGAGGCCTTCGGAGTAGACCTTCCGGCCGAGGACGAGGTCGAGGGCGTCGCTACGGGCGAATCTGAGCTGGCGGCCGCCGCCCAGATGGACGGGGATGCGGCGGAAGAGGACGCTGCCGATGGGCTGGCCGAGCTCGCCGAGCTGGCCGACGCCTTCGATGCCCTGGGCGAAGGGGACGAGCCGGTGTTCGAAGGGGCGGATTCGGCAGATGCCTCGTCTGACCACCACGAGATCCTCGACGATTGGGCCGCCGAAGCCGAAGATGTCGACGGGATTGCGGCAGAGGCCGCCGAGGACGATGAGGACGATGAGGACGGGGGTGAGCTGCCGTTGATCGCATTTGGGGGTGAGGACGAAGCCTCCACCTCCAGTGGGTCCATGGGAGACGACTGGCTCACCGAGCTCACGGTGGACAGCCGAGCGCCCGGACCGTCGGGAGCTCCGGTTGCCTCTGAATCCGCCGAGGAGCAAGTCCCCTCCTTCGCCCTCGACGTGGCGACCGCGCCTGACCAGACGGACGAGACCGAGTTCGAGGACGATCTCTTCGACGCCGGACTCGCCGCGGCCAGCCCCGGAGAGCAAGAGGGGAGCGCGCAGACTGTCGAGGAAGCGGCGACGGCCCCTGCTTCCGCGGCAGCGCCGGAGACGGAGTACGTCGATCTGGGCTCCCTTGTCTTCGATGAGGAGGAAAGCGAGAAGACGACCCGATGGTTCGTCGAGATGGCGGATCCCACCGGAGACGATGAGGCCGACTTCGCCCAGATGTTGACCCAGTTCAAAGCGAAGGTCGCCGAGCATCTCGAGGCCGACGACGTCCGGGCCCATTACGACCTCGGTACCGCCTATCGGGAGATGGGCCTCGTGGACGAGGCGATCGCCGAATTCCAGCAGGCGCTCCGGGGCTCGGGACACCACCTGCCCACCCACGAGCTGCTTGGGCAGTGCTTCATGGAGAAGGGCCAATACGAGGTCGCGATCCGGTCTATGACCAAAGCCCTGAAGGCGCCCTACGAGGTTGAGGATGAACTCCTGGGCATCTATTACTACCTTGGTCGGGCTCACGAGGAGTTGGGGAACGGCGCTCCGGCAACGGAGTTCTACGAAAAGATCTTCGCCCTCGACATCAACTTCCGAGACGTGACGGAGCGTTTACGCGCGCTCCGCTAGCGGGCGCTGAATGACGAATCCGGCATCGACTGTACAAAGAGGGACGACGAGGCTCCACCAGATCCAGGGGCCCGTTTCAGACCGTCTCGACGGAGTCATGGACGAGATCCACCGGATCGTCGTGTCCGACTTCGAGATGATCGAGGAGGTCAGCGAGTACCTCCTGAAGGTGCGCGGCAAGCTCTTCCGGCCCACCCTCCTGCTGCTCTCCAATCAGGTCGACGGCCAGCCCGCCGACGAAGGGGTGACGCTGGGGGCGGTCGTCGAGCTGGTTCATCTGGCCACCCTGGTCCACGACGACGCCGTGGACCACTCGGTGCTCCGGCGAGGCATGCCGACCGTCAATTCCCTGTGGACCCACCAGATCGCCATCATCATGGGCGACTACCTCTATAGTCGATCGGTGACGGAGTTGGCCCGACTCGGCAATCTGGAGGCCGTGCGGGTTCTCGCTGCGGCGGCCAACGAGATGAGCGTCGGGGAGATGCGACAGCTCCTCTCGTACGATGCCCTGGATTTCACCGAGGCCGACTACTACCGGCTGATCGCAGCGAAGACGGCTTCGCTCATGTCGGCCGCATGCGAGATGGGCGCTCTGGTGGGAGCCCCCGGGTACCGACGAGAGCTCCGCGAGTACGGGCACAGCCTGGGGATGGCCTTCCAGATCGCCGACGACCTCCTGGACTACACCGGCACCGAGGCCGTCACGGGGAAACCAGCGGGACTGGATCTGAGGGAGCGGAAGGTCACCCTCCCCCTGGTGGGGGCAATGCGGGCGATGTCGTCGTCGGAAACGGCGGAGGTGCGGAGGCTATTCACCCTCGTGGAGCCCACGGACGCCGACGTGGAGGGGGTGGTGGGTATCGTCAAAGCCAACGGAGGGCTCGACTACGCCAGGGGTAAGGCGCTCGAGTACGCCGCAGCTGCCGAGCAGGCACTGGTCGGGATTCCGCCCAGCCCTCCCCTGACCGCCCTCAGCGATGCGATCGGCTACGCCATCGACCGCAGTCGTTGAGCAGGAGGTCGGACTCGGACTTCCCGGACTCCTGACTTGTCGCCGAGTTCAGCTATGTTTCTTTCCATGCCCCTCACCGAACCCCAGCCGCCACTCGTGGGCGGTACGGGCCCAAGCCCGGTACGGCCTCGTGGATCATAGTCGGCGTCGCAGCGTGACCCGATGGGCCTGGACCCTCGTGCTCGGGCTCTTCCTTGGTGGTCTGCTCACCAAGCTATTCCAGGTGTTTCTGCCTGCGGGCGTCACGGTGGATTTCTTCACCACGTCGGTGCAGGCGTCTCTCGGGCCCCTGTCCGTGGACCTGGTTTCGGTGGCTTTCGTCCTCGGCCCGTTGACCGTGACGCTCAACGTTCTGACACTGGTCGGCATTGGAATCGTGGCGTTTTTCATCAGGTCGTGGATGTAGTCCACGCCCCCGGCGTAGTCCGACAGGTGCCCTCGGCTTCGTTTCCTGCCGGGCGAGGACCCGTTAGCTTGTCAGTCCCGAGGGAGTACGGCTCGGGACGGGATTGCGAAGCAAAGGCCCGGCGCACTCGGGCATGTTCAGGAGGTACTCGATGCCTTTCAGCGGCCTTGGCATGTGGGAGATGATCCTCATCTTCCTGGTCGTCCTGCTCCTTTTCGGAGCCAAGAGATTGCCGGAGATCGGATCTTCCCTGGGTAAGGGGATCCGGGAGTTCAAGTCCTCAGTGAAGGAAATCGAAGGTGAGCTGAAGGCTCCCCTCGAAGAGCACACCGGTTCGAACTCATCACCCCCGGCGGAAGAAGGGGAGCCGCGGCGCCTCACCACCAGCTGAGGCATTCTTTCCGGTTCTCACGGGCGGACCGCTGCCCTCCAGCCGATCGCGGCGGAGGCTCCGGTCTACTCTGCAGGCTCCCCCGCCGGAACCCGGGTCGGCCGCGACGTAGAACGCCCGGGCGGCTTGAGCCAGAGACCCACCAGACTTGTGCAGAGCTTCCCTAGAACATCGGAATCTGAGGGATCTGCTGTTGATCGTCGGGTGGGTTCAGAACCTCCTCACGTCGATCGACGATGCGTGCCGTCTCCCGTAGTGCGGAGATCCACTGACCCAGCCGCTGCTGCTCGATGGCGTTCACCGACTGGGCCCGCTGCACGTCCAACTGCTGGGACCACAGCGTGCTGTCCGCGGGCTGATCCGCCGTCCTTTCCAGTATGAACGCGTTCTGGTTCGCCCTGACCACGTTCGAGATCTCCCCGACGTCGAGGGCGAACACGGTTCCGACCGCCGCATTCTGGCGGCCCAGGCCCGGCCAGAAGTCCACGCGCGCAAATGGCCCGGCCTCGCGCACTTCTACCGCGTACTCACGGGCCACCTCGTCCAGCGTCCGGCCCTCGCGAACCTGAGAGAGGAACTCCTCGGCCTCCTCTACGGCCAGGGCGATCTTCTTTTCGACACCGATGGTCTGTCGGATTGCGGCGTCGGCTTCCTCCAGGGTCAGATACCCGGCAGGGTCCACGGACAGCAGTTCCAGCCCGTAGAACGCGGTGCTGTTCTCGAAGACGGGGCTCACGTCCCCGACTGCCGTCTCCTCTGCATCGAAAGCCCACTCACCGCCCTCGGCGATCTGGCCGGCGCCAGGTACGATGGGGAAGGACTCCGTGATCTCCAGGGTGTCGACCTCGATCCCCAGTAGGGCCGCAGCGGCCGTCAGCGTCATGGATTCCCCCAACTCCTCCAGCGAATCCGCCATGGCAAGCAGGCCGATCTCCGATTCGTCCGTCCGCTCGAATGGCAGGAGGATGTGGCGGGCCTGGGCTGAATCCTGACCCCACCGCTGGGTCACCTCGATGAGGTGCACACCGAACTGGGTGCGGACCGGCTCGGTGACCCGGTTCAGCGGGGTTGCGAACACCACCGAATCGAAGGCGGCTACCATTCGTCCTTGCGGAAACACGCCCAGGTCTCCCCCGTTGGGCGCGGTGGTCGGGTCGGACGACTCGCGTGCGGCCGCGTCCTCGAAGGTCTCCTGGCCGGACGTGATGCCCTCCCGAAGCACAGCGGCCCTTGCGATGACAGCTGCCGTGTCGGCGGGCGTCGGAGCCTTGGTCAGATAGGCCGATACCACGCGGGCGGTGGCGGGAACGGCGAAGTCCTCCCGGTTGGCGTCGTAGTAGTCGGCCACCTCTGCTTCGGTGACCACGATCTGGTCGTCGTTCACCCGCGTCAGCGGGTCGAAGCTCACGAAGCGGACGGACGCCTGGTCGTTGGCGTCACGGTAGGCTGTCCACAGTTCCGCGTCGGACAGATAGACCCCGGAGGCCACCTGGCGGAGGAGCTTCCCGCGGGGGATGATGTCCCGGTAGTAGGCCTCGAGCTGGAGAAGGGTGATGTTGTCGGCCGACGCCACGAATTGCTGGTACTTCTGAGGGTCGAACTGGCCTTCCGTGGCAAAGACCGGACTGGAGAGAAGCTCCGGCGGCGGACTGAAGCGTGCCGCGTCGATGACCTCCTGATCGGTCACCACGATTCCCCTGCGCTCCAACTCCTGCTGGATGAGGATCGAGTTGACGATCTCTTCCCAGGCCCGGTCTTCCAGGTCGGAGTTCTGCGCGTTGGTGATCGGCTCTTCCTGCTGGTCCTGGAGCTGATCGTAGAGGTTCCGGTACACGGCCATGTAGTTGTCGTACATGACCGGGGTGCCGTTGACGCGGCCGATCTCCCCGAACGCGCCGGCGGTCTGGCCCGTGATATCCATGCCCCACTCGAAGACCATGAGGGCCACGAACGCCAGAGCCGTGAGCAGCATGATCCAGACGGTGTTGTCCCGCATTTGGCGCATCATAATGGCAATCCTCCGGAGGGCTCCGGCCCGGCAGGGCGGAGACCCTGGGCCTCACGGCATCGTACCTGCAGTTGTTCTTCGGTGACGTGCTTTGCTCGAAACCAAAGATATCGAAGCTAACTTCGGCGATTTTCCGTCTCAAGCATTCGGTTGCGACCCCGGTGCCAGGGACAGGTTCCGACCGGCCCGCGGTTTGACACTCCGAGGGGCCCTGTCGACTTTTCGAATCCTAGCCCTTTTGCCGAACCCGAGGGTCCCCCCACACCCAGGACCTACGAATGGAATCCGACGTCTCTCGTCCCTCCGACGCGGAAATCGACCTCCTTCGGGAGGTCCAATGGTCGGAGCGGGATCCGGAGGGACGGGCCTTTGCCGCTCTAGCCGACGCCTATCGGAAGCGTGGGGAGCTGCAATTGGCCCGCACGCTGGCCCAGGAGGGCGCCGATCGGTTGCCGACGTTCGTGTCGGGTCACGTCGTCGTCGGGTTGCTCCACCGGGAGCTGGGGTCCCCCGTGGAGGCGGATCAAGCTTTTCGAAGGGTCCTCGAAATGGACCCCGAGAACACGGTGGCGCTGAAATGCCTCGGCGAGTTGGCTCAGGAACGGCAGAGCCACGCCGAAGCCGCTGAGTACTTCCGCAAGTTGCAGGTGCTCGACCCCACCGCGATGCGGGACGCCATGGAAGGCGAAGGCGCGGACGAGGTCCCGGCCGTAGCCGACGAGACCGGCCACATGCCTGTGGACGTGGCGACCCTCTCGCCCGGCGGGGATGCCGTGGAGGACGCGGCCAGCACCGAGCCCTCCCTCCTCACGTCGGAAGGCCATTGGGGACCGGGGCTGGCGCCCGTCGGGATCGCCGAGTTGTCCCCGGACACGGACGCGGGGATCCCGGACGGGGGGCGCGACGGCGTGTCGATCCTCGACCTGGGCCCGTCGGATTCGTCTACCGGATCGCCGTCCGACCTCGAGGTCTCCCGGCCTGCGGACGCGGTACCCGTGAACGAGCTGGCCCCGGAGGAGGGCTCGTTCGAGTTCTCCGTGGCTGACCTCGACGATGTGTTCAAGGTCGACCGGGCCCCCGAACGCAAGGAGGCTCTCGGCGAGCCCCAAGAGCCGAAGGGCCCCATCGAGGCGGAGGCCGAAGACAGCGCCGACCCAGCCTCCTCCGCGCCCGAGTGGAGTTGGTCGCCCGTTTCCGAGGAGGAGCTGCCGACGGGGTCGCCGGCCGAAGCTGGCTCCGACGCCTCGCCCTCGGCGGAACTCGCCCCGGACCCCGCGGCGGTCCCCGTCGGCGAGCTGTCACCCGAACCGACGCCCGTCCAGGGCGGGGGGATCCCCGTCGGTGAATTGGCTCCAGACCTCGAATTCGAGACCTCGGACCTGGAGGCACACGGGGATGGCCCGGACCGCGACGCGGACCTTGAACAACCCATCGAGGTCCACGGCGCCCTCGATGACTTCCCCCTCGCCGAAGACGATTCGGACGGTCCGTCCGATAGCGTATCGGCCGCTGCTCGTCAGGTGACGGATCCGCCCGGTGACTCGGATGCGGGCGAGTCCGGGTCCGATGACGACTTCCAGGCCTGGCTGGAGCGAAACAGCCTCTAAGGCCCTGTGCGCGGGTCCGGCTGATGGTTTGCCGCGGGACCCGTCGAGCTCGTCCAGGCCTTCTTCAGAGCGTGTCCGTCGGGGGTTACCGCGTCCCAGGAGACCGATCCGGCCCTCCCGGTCGCCTGCCCGGACGCGCCGAGCTATCTTTGCACCTTTCGTAATCCTGACAATCCAGAATCGATGGGTGCCTCGGCCTCGACGCTGCGGCCCCTCGGCATTTGCAGGCCATGGCGAGCACAGCAGACTTCCGAAACGGGATGGTGATGGACATCGACGGTGTCCTATGGACCATCACCTATTTCCAGCACGTGAAGCCCGGCAAAGGTGGAGCGTTTGTCCGCACCAAGCTGAAGAACGTCCTTACGGGCGCCGTGGTGGACAGGACCTTCCGGGCTGGAGAAAAGATCAACGACGTTCGCCTGGAGCGGCGGCCGGTCACCTACTCGTACACCGATGGCCAGCTCTATCACTTCATGGATCAGCAGACGTTCGAAATGATCCCGATCTCCGACGAGATGTTGGGCGACGATCAGCTCAAGTATCTCAAGGAGAACATGGAGTGCGAGGGACTGGTCCACGACGGGAACGTGATCAGCGTCGAGCTTCCCCAGTTCGTGGAGTTGACGGTTTCCCAGACCGATCCGGGCCACAAGGGCGACACTGCACAGGGCGCGACCAAGCCGGCCACGCTGGAAACGGGAGCGGTCGTTCAGGTGCCCCTGTTCGTGAACGAAGGTGACGTCCTGAAAGTGGATCGGCGGGAAGACAAATACCTGACCCGAGTGACCGGATGATCGACAAAGAATTCCTGGAATCGTTGATCCGCATGATCGACGAGTCTTCGCTGGACAACCTCGAAATCGAGCGTGGCGGAACGCGGATCCGATTGTCCAAGTCTCCGGACGGTACCCCCCTCGTCGCCGGCCCGGCGCCGGCGAATCCCGTCTTGGCACCGGCCTCGCCGTCACCGGCCGCTCCCCCCCCGGCAGGCGCCGAGTCCGTTGCCGCTCCGGCCCCATCCTCCAATCTCGTCGACGTAACGTCGCCCATGGTGGGGACGTTCTATCGCGCGCCGGCGCCGGACGCCCAGCCTTACGTGTCGGTAGGGAAGCAGGTCGAGCCGGGCGACGTGCTCTGCATCATCGAGGCGATGAAGCTCATGAATGAGCTCGAGTGCGAAACGGCGGGCGCCATTGCCGAGATCTGCATCGAGAACGGGGAGCCGGTGGAATACGGGCAGGTGCTCTTCCGAATCGACCCGGCCTGACGAAGGCTCCATCCGTCATGTTCAAGAAGCTGTTAGTCGCCAACCGGGGGGAGATCGCCCTCCGGGTCATCCGGGCCAGCCGGGAGTTGGGGATCCGGACGGTGGCGGTCTATTCACAGGCGGACCAGGAATCCCTCCATGTGCGGTTCGCCGACGAGGCCGTGTGCATCGGTCCACCTCGGGCCGCCGCATCGTATCTCAACATCCCCAGGATCATCGCTGCCGCCGAGATCACCGGGGCCGAGGCGGTCCACCCCGGATACGGTTTCCTGGCGGAGAACGCCGAGTTCGCCGAGATCTGCCAACGGTCGGATCTGACCTTCATCGGGCCTACGCCGGATCAGATTCGGGCCATGGGGGACAAGGCGACGGCCCGGGAGACCATGGAGCGCGTGGGCGTGCCCACCGTTCCGGGCTCCGACGGGGTCATCGAGGACGAGAAGGAGGCCCTGAAGGTCGCTCGGGACGTCGGCTTCCCGATCATGGTCAAAGCCTCCGCCGGAGGTGGGGGAAAGGGGATGCGCATTGCCCCTGACGAGGAGTCCTTCCCCTCGCTCTTCATGGCGGCGCAGAACGAAGCGCGTGCGGCCTTCGGCGACGGAAGCGTGTATCTCGAGCGAGCCATCGTGGGTCCCCGGCACATCGAGTTCCAGGTGTTCGGTGATCAGCATGGCCGAGTCGTTCACCTGGGGGAGCGGGACTGCTCCATCCAGCGCCGCCATCAGAAGCTGATCGAGGAGGCTCCGTCCACTGCCCTGACGCCGGAACTCCGGGCGGCGATGGGTGAGGCAGCCGTCAGGGCCGCCCAGGCCATCGACTACGTCGGGGCCGGCACGGTCGAATTCCTTCTCGACGCCTCGGGGGAGTTCTACTTCATCGAGATGAACACCCGGATCCAGGTCGAGCACCCGGTCACCGAAGTGACCACGGGCTTCGACCTGGTCAAAGAACAGATCCGGGTGGCGGCGGGGGAGCCGCTGTCATTCCCCTGCGAGGATCCGGTTCACCGGGGGCACGCCATCGAGTTCCGGATCAACGCGGAGGATCCGGATCGTGGGTTCGCACCATCCCCCGGCGCCATCACGACTTTCCATCCGCCTGGTGGCCCCGGGGTGCGCCTCGACACGCATGTGTACGCGGGATACCACGTACCGCCCTTCTACGACTCGCTGATCGCCAAGCTCATCGTGTCGGGCAACTCGCGTGAAGAGGCCCTCGTCCGGGGCCGGGAGGCCCTCGACTCGTTCGTCATCGAAGGGATTTCGACGACGATCGGGTACCTGGCCGAGATCGCACGCGACGAGGACTTCAAGAGCGGCCGTATCGACACGGGGTTCGTGGCCCGCTTCTCGAAGAGGAGGGACTGACGCCGGTGCGCATCGACGCCTATTTCGCCCCCTCCGGTGTCGTCGACGGAGACGTGGAAGGGCGGGTGGCCGTCGTCATCGATGTGATCCGAGCCACCACCTGCATCACCGAGGCGATGGCCAACGGAGCCAAAACGATCTTCCCCTGCGCGTCCATCGAGGAGGCTACGAAGCTCGGCGCGTCTCTCGACCGGGAGCAGACCCTGCTCTGCGGAGAGCGGAAGGGAGTCGCCATCAACGGCTTCGATCTCGGAAACTCACCGGCGGAGTTCACGGCGGAGCGGGTGGCGGGAAAACAACTCGTCATGACCACGACCAACGGGACACGAGCGTTCCTGGCGGCTGCGGATGCCGCGCTGGTGCTGTCTGCTTGTTTCCAGAATCTGTCGGCGGTGGTGGAGGCCGTGGGCACGGACCGGGACCTCGCAGTGGTCTGTGCAGGCAAGGAGGACCAATTCGCTCTGGACGACGTGGTTTGCGCAGGGCACCTGATCCGCCGTGTGATGGCTCGCGTGCCCGAGCCCGCGCAGCTGAACGACGCGGCCGGCGCGGCGGCCACGCTGGCCGAACGGTTCGAGCCAACCGCCGATTTCCTGGCCCGAACGGCAGCGGGGCAGGCACTGGTCCGGATCGGCCTGGAATCGGACCTGCCCCTGTGCGCTGAGGTCGATAAGCATACAATTGTACCCAGGATGTACGATCGTAGGATCTCGACCCCCAGCGAGTGAATGGCGTCAAAGACCGCGAAACGGAGGGCCCGCTCTTCTTCCCGGAAGACCGGGTCCAGAAAGAAACGGGGCAAGAAGACCGTCGCCCAGAACCAGCGCCAGAAAGAGGTGCTTGGCGTCCTTTTGATGGTCTTCGCCCTGTTCGTCGGTGTGGCACTATTGCCCCTGGGGCTCTTCGGTGCCGGCGCCCGGGAGTGGTTCCCCTCCGGTAATCCCATGGGCCTCCTGGGTGGGACGCTCAAGGCTCTCCTCGTGTCTGTCCTGGGGGCAGGTGCCGTCGCGGTCCCCATGGCTCTGGGGGGTGTAGGAGCCTGGTCCGCGGGCTGGTTGGCGACGGAGAGGCTCCGGCGCCTTGGGATCCTCTCGTGCGGGGCGCTTCTGATCCTTCCCTTCGCCGCCGCGCTGGGGGGTGGGGGCCCCGGGAGCACCGGGCTCGTGGGGGTGGCCATCGCAGAACCCACGGTCGCCGTGCTGGGTTGGCTGGGAAGCTGGCTCGTCGCCGCGGCGGCCGTCGTCCTCACCTCGGTTCTGGCGTTCTCCGTGAACCCCCTCACGGTGATGGGGGCCGGAGCGGCTGCCGTGACCCGCCGGGCGGCCCGAACCGCTCAGGTAGCGGGGGCCGGGGTGCGGTCGTGGTGGGTAGACTGGACCCACCGGCGGAAGAGCCGCCGTGAAGCATTGGGGCACGCCCCGGAGCGGCCGCGGAGAGAGCCTTTTGACGGCGCCGTGGCG
Organism: Gemmatimonadota bacterium; assembly: GCA_024638395.1. Taxonomy (GTDB): domain Bacteria; phylum Gemmatimonadota; class Gemmatimonadetes; order Longimicrobiales; family Gaopeijiaceae; genus JAHEKK01. Next base: position 23,027 of record JAHEKK010000003.1, read on the forward strand.
AACCGTGCTTCCGAGTCGGAACCGGAGGACGGCGCCGTTGAGGCCGCCGAGATGCCTTCGGAAGACGACGAGCCGGGGTCGGCCCCGGGCCTTCTTCCCGAGGACCATGCCCCCGCACCGGGTCATCCCCTCCCTCCCGTCGGGTTCCTGACTGCGCCTGCCCGTGAGAATCGCGCGGGGATGGAACGGGAGTTGGAGCGACTCGGGGGCGTTCTGGTCGAAAAACTTCAGACCTTCAACGTCGATTGCGAGATCGGTGGCCGGACAACCGGCCCCGTGGTGACCCAGTACGAGGTCGTTCCGGCCCCTGGCGTCAAAGTCAACCGCATCGCGAATCTCGACGCCGACCTGGCCCTTGCGATGAAGGCGAGGAGCATCCGCATCGTGGCGCCCATACCCGGAAAAGGCGCTGTGGGAGTCGAGATCCCGAACCCGGAGCCCGAGGTGGTGCGGCTCCGCGAGATTCTGGAGGCTCCGGCCTTCGCCCGCTCCCGGGGTGCCCTCCCATTGGCGCTGGGGAAGGATCTGACCGGCGGGTCCTTCGTGTCAGATCTCACGCGCATGCCCCACGCCCTGATTGCAGGCGCCACCGGGTCCGGCAAGTCCGTTTGCCTCAACACCGTCATCACCAGTCTGGTGTACAAGCACGGCCCGGACCGGCTGCGACTGCTCCTCATCGACCCCAAGATGGTGGAGTTGTCTGCCTATTCGGATCTGCCTCATCTTCGCCACCCCGTGGTTACGGACCCCAGGGACGCGGCTGGTGTCTTGAAATGGGCAGTGCTGGAGATGGAGCGGCGGTATGCCCTCTTGAGCGCCAACGGCGTTCGATCTCTGGCCGAGTTCAACCAACGGGCGGAATCGGACGTGGTCCTTCGGCGGGTTACGCCCGACGGCCCCGATGGAGATGAGGACCGGTGGATCTACAGCGATGGGCCGCTGCCCTACATTGTGGTCGTGGTCGACGAACTGGCCGACCTGATGATGACCGTACAGGCCGAGGTGGAGAAACCCCTGACCCAGCTCGCACAGAAGGCCAGGGCCATTGGAATCCATCTGATCGTTGCCACCCAACGGCCCTCGGTCAACGTGATCACGGGACTGATCAAGGCCAACTTCCCGTGCCGAATCGCCTTCCGCGTCGCGTCCAAGACCGATTCGCGTACCATTCTGGACCAGAACGGGGCAGATTCCCTCCTGGGTCATGGAGATATGCTCTTCTTGCCGCCCGGTCAGAGCGAGCCCGTCAGGATGCAAGGTGCGTTCATCTCCACCGAGGAGACCGAGGCGCTCATGGACTGGTACCGGGAGCAAGCCGACACGCTGGCGGCGCTGAAGGCCCGGGTTCAGGGACGGGAAGAGGACATCCTGGAGGCGGTCCGGTCCCTGGAGGGAGACGACGCCGAAGAGGGCGAGGCGATCCGGGGCGACTGGGACGAGCTGTTCCGGGATGCGGCCCTGGTCTGCCTGCAGCAGGGGGCGGGATCGACCTCGCTGCTCCAGCGTCGGCTCCGCATCGGGTACGGCCGCGCGGCCCGGATCGTGGACCAGCTCCACGATGCCGGCGTGCTGGGTCCCCCCGACGGCTCCAAGCCGAGAGAGATCCTCGTGAGTTCCGACACCCTGGACGAAATCTGCCCGTCCGTATGAAAGCTGCAACAACGGCCGCTGCCCTTCTCGCCTTGGCGTTCTTCCAGCCGGTTCCGGTGGCGGGTCAGTCGGCCATGGACGCTATGGACGCCGCATCCCGGCGCTACCGGGACATTCGCACGCTGTGCGCGGACTTCGATCAGAACATGGACGTCAGGCTTCTGCGGAGGACCATTTACAGCGAGGGCCGCCTATGTCAGGAAAGGCCAAACCGCTTCTCCATGCGCTTCAGCGATCCCGATGGAGACCTGGTCGTGTCCGACGGGGAGAACTTCTGGGTCTATTATCCGAGCCTGAACGCGGACCAGGTGGTGCGGTATCCTCTCGAGCGCCGGCCCGGCGGGTACGATTTCTTCCGGGAGTTCCTCGCCGATCCGTCCGCCAAGTACGAGGCGACGGACGGAGGGATCGAGGACGTGGGCGGTAAGTCCTGCCGGGTGGTGGAGCTCACCCCGCTTGCGGACGCGGCCTACCGGCGGGCGAGAGTGTGGCTCGACCCGGTAACGGACCTCATCTGCCGTGTCGAGATCCACCAGGAGAACTCCACCGTGCGGACGCTTACGCTCCGGGGGATCCGCATCAATCCGATTCTGGACGCTCGGGAGTTCGCCTTCGCGGTTCCCGAAGGCGCCCGGGTCGTCGATCCGCCGTCCTGAGGCTGGCGTGGAAGGACGGCACCCCCGCACACGTGCGCTCCCCGTCTTTCCGGTAGACGGACCCGTGCGGCCAGGCGTCGCCCCTACGGTCACGGCGGTGTCCGGGACCACCTTCGAGTTGGGGCCTGAGGACGGCCCCCGGGTGGGCCTGGTGACTCTCGGGTGCGACAAGAACACCGTGGACTCAGAACGCATGCTCGGCGCACTGGTGTCATCCGGCGCCCGTGTCATCAGCGAGGTCGACGCGGCCCAGGTGGTCATCGTGAACACCTGCGGGTTCATCGAAACGGCCAAGGAGCAGTCCATCGAGACCATTCTCGAGGCGTGCGCCCTGAAGGGAGAGGGCCGGGTCCAGGCCGTCGTCGCCGTCGGTTGCATGGTACAACGGTACGAGACGGAGCTACGAGCCGAGATCCCGGAGGTAGATCTGTTCCTGGGGATCGCCGAGCTCTCGCGCTTGATTCCGGAGCTACGAAGCCGGGGCCTACTGGGGGATGAGGACCCGGTCCCGACTATGGAGATTCCCCTCCGGATCCTCACCACGGACACGCCCCACTCCTCCTTCCTCAAGATCAGTGAAGGATGTGACCACACGTGTGCCTTCTGCGCGATTCCCGACATGAGAGGGCTGCACCGTTCGGCAGATCTCGACGACCTGGTGGCCGAAGCCAAAGCGCTGGGGGATCGCGGTGTTCGGGAGCTCAACATCATCTCCCAGGACACCACGTGGTACGGACGCGACTTGCGGCGCCGGGACCGTTCCGCTCCCCTTCTTCCGGACCTCCTCCGGGCGCTCCTCTCGGGTACCGGCGTGGAATGGTTTCGCCTCTTCTACATGTATCCGTCGGGCATCACACGAGAGCTGGTCGAGCTCCTCGCGAGGGAGGACAGGCTCCTCCCCTACCTGGACATGCCCCTGCAGCACGGGAGCGACCGCATCCTCACGCGCATGCGCCGGCCGGAGCGCCGTGAGCAGATCCGGGAGCGGGTGGGCTGGTTGCGGGACCGGATTCCGGGGCTCACCCTCCGCACGACCGTCATTGTCGGGTTTCCGGGCGAGACGGAGGACGACTTCGCCGAGATGCTGGATCTTCTCGAGGAGCTGCGGTTCGACCGGGTCGGCGCCTTTGCCTACTCACCCGAGGAGGGCACCCCGGCTGCGACCATGGACGAGCAGGTGCCCGACCACGTGAAGACGGATCGCCTGGAGCGCCTGATGGACCATCAGCGCTATCTGTCCTTCGACCTGAATGAGGCCCAGATCGGCAGCCGGCAGCAGGTGCTCGTTGACTACATTACCGAGGACGGCAGTGTCGGGCGGACCCGAGGGCAGGCGCCCGAAGTGGACGGGCACACGAGGCTGGAGCAGGCGGACGGCGCGGCTCCGGGGGACATGGTCACGGTCGAGATCGTGGATGC
>JAHEKK010000170.1:0-5726 GCA_024638395.1 Gemmatimonadota bacterium
CTTTGCACCAGGTAGGCGACCAGAAGCGTCATCCTCCGTCGTCCCCCGTGCCCGGATCGTCCAGGAGGCGCCGTATCCTGTCCAACTCGGCCGGGTCGATCTCGTCTGAGCGAACCAGATGGCTGACCAACGCGGCCGGGTCACCACCGAAGAGCGCCTCCGTCAGATCCCGGACCTTCGAACGGCGCACCTGCCCTTCGGTCACGAGGGCCCGGTAGACATGCTGCCGCCCTTTCCGCCGGTGCGCGAGAACGCCCTTCTTCTCCAACCGGGAGAGAAGCGTGGATACCGTGGTCGGCGCCAGCGCCCGGGTCGATGCGAGATCATCGTGGACGTCCTGGGTCGTCGCTTCGCCACGGGTCCAGAAGACCCGTAGGATATCCAACTGCAGTTCCGTCAACGTCGAGCCGTTCACCTCATGGCGCCTTGGTCTCGGGTCAGGTCGATTCGGGGCTCCCCTGGGGCCTGGCCGTTCCACCATCTCACTTGAGACGGATCACGGCCGAGAATCGTTGTACGGCGGGCGTTCACCCCGCGCCGCGAACTCCCGACACTCGGAAGAGTGGCTGGCGCGTTGCATCTTTGGCCATAGCTTGATCCGAACCTACCTGGAAGAGCAACAGATGTCGGAGCCACCCGAGGAAAAGAGTCAGGCCGGGAGCGACGGAGCTTCCGCGGCCGGCGGGTGGACACCATCCAGGCTGCCGGGAGCCGCCAACGGTCGAGGGGGCGCCGCGCCGGAGCCCGAGACTCCCAGGCTCGTCCCTCGCCGAATGCGCCCCGATGGGCCCTCCCCGATCCGGTACCGCACGCCGAGGGACCCTACCCCCGTGCCTGCCGGAGGCGCTGACGCGGACCTGGACAACCCCCTGTACTACCTGAATCGCGAGCTCACCTGGCTCAACTTCAACTTCCGGGTGCTCCACGAGGTCGAGGACGACCGCACGCCTCTCCTGGAGCGGGTGAAGTTCCTTGCCATCGTCGGATCCAATCTCGACGAGTTCTTCATGAAGCGGATCGGCGGGTTGAAGCATCTGGTCAAGGCCGGCTTGGCGGAGCGGACGGTCGACGGCCGGACGCCTGAAGAACAGCTGGACGAATGCCGCAAGGTGGTGCAGAAACTGGAAGACCGTCAGAGGGCCGCCATGTCGGCGGTGCGGATCGCTCTCTCCGCCGAAGGCATCCGTGTGGTGGACTACGACGATCTCGACAAATCCGAGCGCAAGAGCGTCAGAGGGCACTACTTCAAGAACATCTACCCCCTGGTCACGCCCCAGGCCACGGACCCGGCCCATCCCTTCCCCTTCGTCTCCAACCTGTCCCTGAATCTCCTCGTCACGCTGCGTTACAGCGGCGAAGAAACCACCTCCCTGGCCCGGGTCAAGGTTCCCGTCGGGGCCGGGATCCCCCGGTTCGTCGAGGTCCCCGACTCGGACGCCTGGGTGCCCCTCGAGTCCGTGATGGCCCACAACCTGGATCTCCTGTTCCCAGGCATGGAGATCGTAGCCTGCGAGCTGTTCAGGGTCACTCGCAATGCCATCTACGACGTCAACGAAGACATGGCGGACGACCTCCTGGACGTCATCGAGGCCGGACTCAGAAGGCGGCGCCTCGCACCCATCGTCAGGCTGCAGGTGCAGCGGGGAATCGACCCCTACCGCCTGGGAATGCTGACCGCCGAGCTGGGCCTCAAGCCCGAGGACGTGTACGAAGGGACGGGCCCCCTGGGACTCAAGGATCTCATGGAATTCCTGTCGCTCCACCGGCCCGACCTCCGAGATCCTCCTCATTCACCGGCACTGCATCCCGACCTCGTCAGTGACCGGCCCGTCTTCTACGTGGTTCGGGACGCCGGCTCGATCCTGATCCACCAGCCGTTCCAGTCCTTCGAGAGCTCGGTCGTCCGCTTCCTCCGAGAAGCGTGCGAGGACCCCAAGGTCCGGGCCATCAAGATGACCTTCTACCGGATGGACCCCGCCAGCTCGATCCTGGACTACCTGGTCGCCGCGGCCCGGAACGGCAAACAGGTCGCGGTGGTGATCGAATTGCAGGCCCGGTTCGACGAAGCCGCCAATATCCAGTGGGCCAATACGCTCCTGGCCAACGGGGTCCACGTCACCTACGGGGTCCTGGGGCTCAAGACCCACTGCAAGGTCATCCTGGTCGTTCGGCAAGACCACGACGGGCTGCGCCGGTACGCTCACATCGGGACGGGCAACTACCATGCAGGAACGGCCCGACTCTACTGTGACCAGGGGCTCATCACCTGCGACCCGGGCATCGGGGCCGACCTGACGGAGCTCTTCAATTACCTGACCACCGGATACCGGCCCAAGCGCCGCTACAAGAAGATCCTCCCGGCACCCAAACATCTCCGTCAGGGTCTCCTCGAACGCATCGAGAGGGAGATCTATCTCCACTCCTCCGATGCGCCCGGCCTCATTCAGTTCCAGATGAACGCGTTGGAGGATCCGGAAGTCTGTCGGGCCCTCTACGTGGCCTCGCAGAAAGGCGTGAAGGTCGATCTCGTGGTCCGGGACACCTGTCGCCTCCGGCCCGGCATCCCCGGCGTCTCAGACACCATCCGGGTGTTGAGTCCGGTCGGGCGTTTTCTGGCCCATTCCCGGATCTACTATTTCCGGAACGGCGGAGACGAGGAGTACTTCATCGGATCGGCCGACTGCATGACACGGAACCTCGATGCGAGGGTGGAAGTCCTGGCCCCGGTGGAAGCCCCCGCGTTACAGCACGAGCTCAGGAACTGGCTGGACGCCCACGTAAACGACCAACGGTGTATCTGGGAAATGCAGGCTGACGGGAGCTATGTTCAGCGCGTTGGAGAGGGTGCCCAGGGCGTGTTCGGCAACCTGGCGGATTGGGCTGAAGCCCGTCAGTTCGAGGCCACCCGCCTCCGCAACCGGCCTCAGGCCTGGATTCACCTCCCGGAGCGAGTGAAGCGCGACCTTTGAGTGCGGATTGAACGTTCAGATCTTCGGTACAAGGAAAAGCTCGGATACGCGGAAGGCCCAACGCTTTTTTTCGGAGCGGCGGATCAACGTGCATTTCGTGGACGTGGCCGAGAAGTCCCCGTCCCGGCGTGAGCTCCTCCGGTTCACACAGAAGCTCGGGATCGATGCGCTTCTGGACCGCGATTCGAAACGGTTCCAGGACCTGGGCCTGGCTGCGGCCCACCGGACCGACGAGCGCTGGACGGAACTCCTGATGGAGGAGCCCCTGGTGCTACGTCTCCCCTTGGTACGGGAGGGGAATCGCGTCACCGCCGGGTATGCACCCAAGACGTGGAAAGAATGGGTGGCCTCCGCCCGCTGATAAACGGGGCTCGTAGGCCGACGCGCCGCACTCGCGAATCCGGCCCCAGGCGAGCCTCAAACGCGCAGGTCGGCCGTTGCCAGGAAGCGAGGGGCCTCTCGGACCCCCGTGACGGCCTCGAACCCGGCCGCCAGCCGAATCAGGGTCGACTCCGACCAGGCTCTGCCCCAGATGGATAGCCCCACCGGAAGACCGAAGATCATCCCCATGGGCAGCGTGATGTTGGGGTACCCCGAGACCGCGGCAGACGAGGAACTCCCGCCACCGAAGTGATCACCGTTGACCAGGTCGATGGTCCACGCCGGACCCCCCGTCGGCGCGACGAGAGCGTCGAGGCGGTGCTCGTCCATGACGCGGTCGATGCCCTCGGGGCCCGCGAGCCTCGGCGCCCGCTCGACGGCTTCCACATACTCGGGCGTGTCGAGGCCCCCCGTTTCCTGAGCCTGGATCATGATCTCCTGGCCGAAGTAGGGCATCTCCAGCGAAGCGTTGGCGTCGTTGAACGCGATGATGTCTTCGAGGCTGGCCACCGGCGTCGACGCCAAGGAGGCCAGGTACGCATTCAAGTCGGCCTTGAATTCGTACAGGAGAATCTGATAGCTGTATCGCCCGATCTCGGACATGTGGGGAAGCTCCACCGGGTCGACCAGCGTCGCTCCCTCGCTCCTCATGGCCGTGAGCGCGTCCTCGAACACCGCCTCCACCTTCGGCCCGAAGCCGCCGCTCCGCACGACACCGATCCGCGCGCCGGAAAGTCCGGCTGGATCGGCGAACGTCGCATAGTCCTGCGCCCCGTTGCCGGCCATGCGTCCGGTCGCCGGGTCGGCGGGATCCACGCCGGCCAGAGCCGTCAACAACGTCGCGGCATCGGCCACCGTGCGGCACATGGGCCCCGCGGTATCCTGGGTGTGCGCGATGGGAATGATGCCGCTCCGGCTCACGAGACCAACCGTGGGCTTGATGCCCACCAACCCGCTCGCCGAAGACGGACACACGATGGACCCGTTGGTCTCGGTGCCCACGGCCAGCGTAGCCAGGTTCGCCGAAGCCGCGGCCCCGGATCCCGAGCTGGAACCGCATGGGTTCCGGTCCAGCGCATAGGGATTCCGGCACTGGCCTCCTCGGCCGCTCCAGCCGCTCACGGAGTTGGTCGAACGGAAGTTGGCCCACTCCGAGAGGTTGGCCTTCCCCAGGATGACCGCCCCCGCCTCCCGGAGCCGCGTGGCCACGAACGCATCCCGGGCGGGCCGACTTCCCAGGAGGGCGTGGGATCCGGCCGTGGTCTCCATTCCGTCGGCCGTGGCTATGTTGTCCTTGATCAGCACCGGGATACCGTGGAGAGGGCCCCGGGACCCTCCGCTGCTACGTTCGGCGTCGAGCTCTTCGGCAATGCGAACTGCGTCCGGATTCGTCTCGATGACGGCGTTGAGTCCCAGGCCCCCGTCCACCGACTCGATCCGCTCGAGATAGGCCTCGGTCAGGGACCGAGCCGTCCATTCCCCCGAAGCGAGCCCCTCCTGGATCCCGGCAACGGTAGCCTCCTCCAACGGGAAGTCAGGAAGTTGAGCCGAGCCGGGGGCCCCGCTTCCCGTGGGCGACTCCGCGGCACAACCGGACTGGACGACCGTGGAAGCCGCAGCCCCGACCGTGCCGGCCTTGATGAAGGTTCGTCGATCCAACGGGATCCTCCTGACTGGGATGGGTGCGGCCTCAGCTCACAGGTCGGTTGCGGGGCACCAGCCGAGCCGACCAAAGGCCCGAGTTCGTGTCGGAGAAGAAGACGCGGCCCTTGAAGGGCATGGCGCTCCAGGTCATGGGCGAATTGGGGATGTAGCCAATGGGATCGAAGGGTTTGAACACCGCGATCTCCCGGCCCTGGGTGTAGAGGTTGCCCATGAGCTCACCCGATACGTCGACGACTCGAAGGCCGCCCTCGTAATACGCCTGGTACAACACGTCGTCTTCGACCCAGATGTTGTGGGTGCCGTATTCGGGCACCTCGTACCTGGCCACCATCTTCGGGTCCTCCGGATCGGAGAAGTCGATGATCTGGACGTAGCCCTGCGTGACCAGGGGAATGCCGCCGAGACCCGTGGCGGGGTCGTAGGGCACCTGGTAGGATCCCCGGTCGGAGCCCGGCCCCTCCCAGGCGAGCCCCCGCCGGTTCATGATCTCGTCGCCTACGAACACATAGTGCTTGCCGGTGGACTGGGGGATGTAGGGAAAAGCGGCGTGGGTCCCCCCCGTGGGGAGCGGGTAGCTGCTCACGAAGACGGGGTTCTCCAGAGATCCTCCCCAACGCCCGTCTCCCACGTCCACCACGACCAGGCCGGTTTCCCATTCCGCGGAATAGGCCAATCCGTCCAGGACCCACACATCGTGCAGGCGGCTATCGG
>JAHEKK010000170.1:5736-6867 GCA_024638395.1 Gemmatimonadota bacterium
GCCTACGTACCGTGGGTTCTCCAGATCCGTGACGTCGAGAATCACGAATTTGTCACCGTTGGCGAGGGCGAACACATGGGTGTCCGTGGGGAACGCGTTGTGGACGCCACCGGTGAGCCCGTAGTCCGTCACCTCCGAGGCAATGCGTGGATGGGCCGGCTCGGCCAGGTCCAGAATCACCACGCCGTTCCGCCGGGTCGACGCCCCTTCCCGGGTCATGGTGGCGTATCGCCCGTCGGGGGACACCTTCATGTCGTTGACCGATCGGGCGTCCACCTGGATGGAGTCGGTCTTGAAGATGCGCGCCGGATCCGTCACGTCCCACACGAAGCCGTACCCGTCGGAGCGCTTGGCTCCCGTCAGGGCATAGTCCCGGCCGTCCAGGCCCTCGAACACCCAGAAGTCGGTCGTACGGACCCGTTGCTCCCGTCCCTGTCCCTGGATCTCGAGTTCCTGGACCACGTCCCGGGCCTCTACCCGGAAGGACGCCCGCGCTGAAAGAGGCCCAGCGTCCACCCGCACCGTGTGGATGCCGGGCACATCGGCCACGAAGCGCTCGCCCACCATCTGACCGGCGGCCGGAAGCCCGGGTTCTCCGCTCCCGGTCTCATAGCGGTGGGACCACTCCAGCGGCACCTCCGGAAGCGACCGGCCGTTCGCGTCCAGCACGGTCGCCTGGAACGTCACGACGTCGCCGGTGCGGACCCTCTCCGGCAGGCCCTCCAGGGTGATCGCTTCCCCTGGAAACGGCACGACCTCGAAGCCACGCTCGCCGGCCGCCCCGTCGACCCGGGCTGAGACCACGGTACGACCGGGCTTCAGCGCCTCGAGTCGCCCGAAACCGTCTATCCGCGCCACCGATTCATCGCTGGAGAACCAGTCCGCCTCGGCCCCCGGGCGCACGGTTCCGTCCGACTGGATGGCCTGGGCGGTCAGGCGCTCGGCCGTACCCACCATGACCACGCCCCCTCCCCCGACGATCGAGACGCTCTGCGCCGCAGGCCAGGAGATGACGAGGGGAATCCGAAGCGTGAGGGGCCCGCTCTCGCCGCTTGCCGTCGCGATCAGCTCCGCTTCGCCCGCCTCGAGGGCGGTTACCACACCACCGCGGACCCGCACCACGCCCCGGGG
>JAHEKK010000171.1:0-3615 GCA_024638395.1 Gemmatimonadota bacterium
GAACCTTTTCCGTCGGAATGGTGGGATCGGCGCCGTAGGAGACCAGGAGACGCATGGCCTCCACGTCCAACGCGTAGGCCGCCCGCCAGAACGGGGTGGCGCCGCGGGCATCGATCTGCAAGAGATCGAAATTGAACGACATGAACCAGAGGTGCTTTGTCAGGCGGACATCCGGATCGGCCCCGGCCTCGAGGAGACGGGTCATCACCTCCAGGTAGCCGTGGTCCTGTTGCATGTAGACATGCTGCTGAGGGTACCGCGACTTGGGGGCCCAGTGGGTGTTCAGCGCGGCGAAAAGGGCCGTGGTGCCGGCGTGGCTGGTCAGATTCACGTCAGCGCCCAATTCGAGGAGCTCGAGACCCAGGTCGTAGTGGCCGTTGACCATGGCCATGACCAGAGGCGGTGTGCCGTCCCCGGCGCTGGGCTGGTTGACGTCGGCTCCATGCTCCAACAGAGCCAGTGTCGTCTCCCGGTGTCCCTCGCGGACGGCATGGAGGAGGGCCGTCAGCCCGCCGTGCCCCCCCACCAACTCCCCGTAGGAGAGGGGCTCCGGTTCCTCGATCATCCGCTGGTCGGCGGCGGCCTGCGAAACGGCCATCGCCTCGGCCCGCTGCGCCTCCGCCTGGCGCCTCTGTTCCTCGAGCGAAGCCCGGGCCTCCGTGGGATTCCAGGGCTCCCCGGCCTGGACGGCCTCGTCGCGGCGGCGCTTTTCGAGCCGATCGGTGACCGCCCGGGCGGCGACGTCGATCACCTTGGAGGTCACGCCGGGATCCGCCCCGGCCTCCAGGAGAAAGACCGATGCATCCGTTCGCCCCCGGTTGGCGGCGAACATCAAGGGAGTCTGGCCCCAGGAGAGCTCTCGGACGTCGACCTCGGCCCCGGCCTCGACCAGGGCTCTGACGGCCACTACGTCGCCTGCCTGAGCCGCAAAGTGGAGCGGGGTGGATCCACCGACATCCACTGTCCGGGCTTCAGGGTCGGCCCCGGACGCGAGCAGGACTTGCACCACTTCGCCGGCGCCTAACTCTGCCGCCAGGTGGAGCGGCTGATAATGACCGATGCGCGTGATCGCGTCGACCCGCGCCCCGGCATCGATGAGAAAAGACGCGAGGGCGGCATCGCCGTGTCGGGCGGCCCAATGCAGGGCCGTCATGCCGTCGCCCTGGCCCGCGTTGACGTCCGCCCCGTCCGCGACGAGAGCCCGCACGAGATCCCCGCGGCCCTCCATCGCGGCGTCAGCTACCGGCGACTCTGGAGCCGGTCCGGCAAGAGCCACGAAGGCAAGGGCAAAGCCCACCCAAGCGTTGACGTGAAGTCGTACGGATCCCGCTCGCCTGTTGGGCATGCCGTCGCCTAAACCGTCAGAGAGAAGTCGCCAGTGCTGTTTCCGAATTCGGCCACGTCATCCAGGCCCAGACGGTGCATCAGGGAGAGCATCACGTTGGCCATCGGCGTCCCCGGTTGAGCCCGCAGGTGGGCGTTGCCGTCCAGCTTGCCGTTGGCACCGCCGACCACGAAGAGGGGGCAGCGCTTGTGATTGTGGACGTTGGGGTCACCCATGGGCGATCCATAGATGATCATCGTCTTGTCCAGAAGACTCGCATCCCCCTCGGTCATGCTGGCCAGCCGTTCCAGGAAGTACGGAAGCTGATTCACATGGTACCGGTTGATCTGCGCGAAGTCGGTGATGTTCTGCTCGTTGTCCCCATGGTGCGAAGCGGGATGGAAAGGCTTGTCTACGCCGCTTTCCGGGTACACCCGGGCGGAGGAGTCACGACCCATCTTGAAGGAGAACACCCGCGTCACGTCGGAGGCGAACGCCAGGGCTTGGAGGTCGAACATCAGCCTGACGTGCTCTTCGTAGGAGTCGGGGACCCCGGCCGGCGCCTCCGGCAGCTGCCGCTCCTCGCCACTGGTGTTCTGGGCTTCGACTCGCTCGATGCGCCGCTCGATTTCCCGGATGTTCTCCAGGTAGCGATCCAGCCGGACCAGGTCTGCGGGACCGAGCTCGCGTCGCAAGGAGGCCACACGTCCCGTGATGAAGTCCAGAATGCTCCTGTTGGCCCGCCGGCGTGCTGCTCGCTCCTCCGCCGTCCCGCCGGCGCCGAAGAGCTGGTCGAACGCCACCCGCGGATCCCGGACCATGGGGAGGGGCTCGGTGGGCGACTTCCAGGAAATCGTGTCCGTGTACACGCACGCGTACCCGTAGGCGCAGCCTCCCGACTGATCCACATTCTCGATGCAGAGCTGCATCGACGGAATCGGGGTGTCTTGGCCGAAGCGCTGGGCATACATCTGATCCAGGGAGACGCCGACGAAGATGTCGGACCCCTCGGTCTGGCGGGGGTGGGCCTGAGTCAGGAAGGTCGCACTGGAACGGAAATGGTCCCCACCGATCTCCTTGGGCTTGGTGGCCTCCGCACTCTCGACGTCGGTATCGCTGATGATGGTCAGGTAGTCGCGATAGGGCTCAAGGGAGCTCAACGCCGTGGGGGAAAGATCGAAGTTCCGACCGGCTTCGGCCGGCGACCAGTAGTTCTGTGCCCGGCCGAACTTGCTGCTGCCGGCCGCGCCGTGAACCATCTCGATCGCTACGAGTCGAGTGGGATCGGTGACGGTGGCGCCGCGGATGCCTGCCGGAACCATGGCGTCCAGGAACGGGAGGGAGATCGACGCCCCCACGCCCTTCAGGAATGTCCGACGGGGGATGGTCGTTCCGGTAATCAGATACATCGTCTTGGATCTCCTTTGAGCCACACGGGACGGCGATCCACCCCCGCCCGGCGACATGTCATTTCCTGTTCGGCACCCCAGCGCTTCCTTCCGCTTCTTCTTCGTCGGATCCGGCTGGATCCTCGACCACCGCCGCCGGCACACTGGCCATCTGGAAGGCCGGACTGTGGACGACGCCCCTGATGAAGGAGGTCATCCGGTAGTCCGAGGCCTTCGCCTCCGCCGTAATCGCCCGGATGGTGGGCATGTCGTAGTACTCGACCCGCCGCCCGAGGGCATAGGCCATCAGGTTTTCGGCAAACGTCCGGGCCAGGGCCTCGGGCCGCTTCAACAAGGCCGCCCGAAGGTCGGCCGCCCCGGCGATGGCCGTGCCGTCGTACAGCTCACCCGACGTCTCCACCGGAGCACCCGAGTCCCGCACCCGCCAGGACCCGGTCACGTCGAAGTTCTCCAAGGCCAGGCCCAGGGGATCGATGACCCGGTGGCAGGAATTGCAGGAGGGGTTCGCCCGATGTTGCTCCATCCGCTCCCGCACCGTCAGGAAGCGTCCTTCCGCAGCCTCCGCGGTCGCTTCCAGGTCCGGTACGTCGGGCGGCGGCGGTGGCGGCGGCGATCCCAGCAACACTTCCATGATCCACTTCCCGCGTAGTACCGGCGACGTCCGGTTCGCATGGGACGTGAGGGTCAGGATGCTGCCGTGACCCAGGATGCCCCTGCGAGCCTCGTCGGTGTATGCCACCCGTCGGAATGCATCGCCGTTGACGCCGGAGATGCCATAGTGCCGGGCCAACCGCTCGTTCATGTAGCTGTAGTCGGCCGCGAGCAGGTCGAAGAAACTCCGGTCTTCGCGCACCAGCTCGCTGAAGAAGCGTTCCGTCTCGT
>JAHEKK010000171.1:3625-6823 GCA_024638395.1 Gemmatimonadota bacterium
CGTCTCGTGGCGCATGTCGGCGGCAAGTCCGGCATGGAAATCCGGGTACCGCAGTGCGTCCGGGTGGACCTTGTCCAGATCCTGGAGACGGAGCCATTGGGACGCGAAGCGGGTTCCCAGCGCCCATGCCCGCTCGTCCTGGAGCATCCGGTCGACCTGAGCATCCAATCCAGCGTCGGTTTCGAGCTCGCCGGAGGAGGCCGCCTGGATCAGGGGTTCGTCCGGAGGGCTGCCCCAAAGGAAGAAGGACAGCCTGCTCGCGAGATCCATCGCGTTGATGCGGTAGGTGGCGCCCTCCCCAACACCCTCCGGAACTTCTTCGAGGCGGAAGATGAAGTCGGGGCTGGCCAGGATTCCCTGAAGGGCGGTGCGGACCCCGATCTCAAAGCCCTCGGCTCCCGCGCCTTCGTCGTAGAGACCCATGAGGGCGTCCAACTCGCCACCCTCGAGGGGTCGGCGATAGGCCTTCCGTGCGAGGTGCTCAACGATGGACCCGGCGCACGGGCGCTCTTCATCAGCCGAGGCCGGCCGGCAAGAGAGGACTCGCGCCTTGACCTCGGTGTCTCCCGCTCCACGGACGGCGAAGGGCCCGCCGATGGTCAGGTCTCTGAGATGGATGAGGCTGGTGATTCCGTAGGAGTACCCGATCTTCTTGTCGGCCAGGCTCCACTCGTGGGGCGACGTCAGATCCTCCACCGGGCCTTCGAAGGTTTTGACGAAGGCAGCGGATATGCGGTGGGCCCCCGCCGTCACCGGGATACGCTGGGTCACCACCTCCACGCCGGAAGGATCCTGACGGTGCATCCAGCGGTCAAGGGAGATCAGGGCCACCCGTTCACCATCGATGGAGACCTCGATCTGCTCGTCGAAGGGCGCGGTCTGTCCGAAGAGGTTGCCCGTCGACTCGTGCTGGAAAGCGAGCCGGAAATAGTAGTCGCCGTCCGCCTTGAAGTTGTGAATCACGCTGATGCCACCGCGGGTGCCGAACGGTGTGCCCGGCACATGCTCCCGCTGCTCCGCGTACCGTGACACCTCGTAGGTCGCCTCCGCCGCGGTGGCCCCCGGGTCTCCCATGGCCATCCGACTCACTTCCGCGGCGGCGGTCAGGTACGCGTCCAGCAAAGTCGCCGAGAGGTTCTGCACGTCGGCGATGTTGTCGAACCCGGCGCTCACCGTCTCTCCGGGGAGAAACGCGGAGGCGTCGATCTGCAGGCCCAGCAGGTCGAAGACGGCTCGCTCGTACTCCGCCCGGTTCAAACGCTGAAACGGCCGGCTCCCGGGTTCGGGGTTCATCCGAGCTTCGCTGTCCACCTTTTCCTCGAGGGCCGTGACCAGTCCCTCAAGAACCTCTTCTTCCGGGCGGCGAGACCCCGAGGGAGGCATCATTCCGGCCCGTAGCTTCCGGATCATCTTCTCGGCGAGCTCGGCATTGGAGGCGGGGTTGTCCGCATCGAACGCCTCGAGGGAGAGGTTCCCCCGCAACCGGCGGTCGCTATGGCAACGAACGCAGAACTCCTCCACGATCTCGTTGTCGTCGGCAGCGGCTGAAGCACCGAGAACGGCCGCGGCAGGAGGGCCGGCGAGGGCCGGGGCGTGGCGGTACGTGGTCCAGTCGGGCGCCGACTCGGAGCCCGGCGCACCGGTCCCGAGGGTCGCGCCCACGCCGAGGGCGGTTGCCGCCAGTATGGCCGTTACCGGTCTGATCATTGCACCTCAGGATCTCGCTCTGGTTCAACCAAGGGGGATGAGCCCGACGTTTCTAGAAGACAATCGGAGACGGCCCAGTGTTGGCTTCGGTGGATCGGCAACCCTCCGACTCCTCGCCAACCCGTCCGGAGACCCGCGGAATGCGCATCCCCCAGGGGCTCGACTCCCCTTCAATAATAGGATCGGCAGGGCCACCTTGACCAGCACGACGGCCGGCCATTCCCGCCTCAACGCCTTTGCGCCAGCCACCGGTCAAAGAAGGCCGCGGACCGCCTGACCAGGTCGTACCGGGCGGATTCGGTCTCGACCGTGTGGGGCTCCCCCGGGTAGACCATCACCTCGAAGTCCTTCTCCAGCTCGATCAGTCGCTGGATCAGTCGCGCGGCGTCCTGGAAGTGGACGTTGTCGTCCACCAGACCGTGGGTGATGAGGAGGCGGTCGGTCAGGCCCTCGGCGTGATAGATGGGACTCGAGCGGCGGTAGGCCTCCGGGGACATGTGGGGAACCCCCAGGATGCGGCTCGTCCAACCGTCGGAGTAGTGGGCCCAGTCGGTTACCGCGGCTCGGGCGATGCCGGCTCGGAACACCCCCGGGTACCGGAACTGGGACATGAGCGTCATGAAACCGCCGTAGGAGACCCCATAGATCCCGATTCGTGCCGGGTCGACTCCCTGCTCCTCGACCAGATACCGCGCAGCCGCCACGGCGCCGTCGACGTCTTTGTCACCCATGGCGCCGGCGATGTCGGTCCGGTAGTCGCGGCCGTACCCCGCCGACCCACGATAGTCGAAGTCCAGGACCGTATACCCCTGCTCCACCATGTAGTGGAGGAACCCCAGGTGGAGGGCGTACCCGTAGACGCTCCACCCGCGGTGTGCAAACTGGCGGTACCCACCGCCGTGGACATGCACGAGAGCAGGCCCTCCTGAGGCCGGCCCCTCGGGCCGGTAGAGGGCAGCCCAGAGCGGGCCCCCGTCCGGGTGGGGAAAGGAAACGATCTCCGGTGCACGAAGGGCCACGCGGCGGTAGGCGGCGGTTCCACTTTCCGTGATTCTGACCCCCTCCCCCTGTCCGTCCACGGCACGCACGTAGAGATCGGGCAGGTGGGTCGCATCGTCGGACACCACGGCCAGCCGCCGGGCGTCGGGTGCCCACATGGCCTGATGGCGCCCGGGCGCTTCCGTCACCCTGCGTATCTCACCGCCTTCGGAGGGCAGCACGTACAGATGGTCCTCGGAAGGGTGATCGCGGCTGGTCTGGACGAGCCAGGCGGACCCGTCCGGTGACAGCTCAGCCTCCCGCACTTCCCAATCCCCTTCGGTGAGGGCCGTCACATCGCCGTCCCGCCACCGGTACAGATGACTCCATCCACTGCGCTCGGACGCGAATACGAATGCGTCCTCAGCGGTCCACCGGAGAAGAGCCGGATTCAGGTAGTTGGCCTGGACGGGCGGTCCTCCGATCCACGTTTCGTCGTGATCGTGGACCAGG
>JAHEKK010000172.1 GCA_024638395.1 Gemmatimonadota bacterium
GTGGGCATCCTGGAACTTCTGGATCCCGAACAGATCGGCCGCGTAGAGGTCCTCAGGGGGCCGGCCGCCGATGCGCGGTATGGGCCGGACTCGGCGAACGGCGTCATCGTGATCGAGACCCGGCGGGGCCCCCCCGGCAACACCAACGACTGACTGGCTCGCTCCAGAAAGAAGAACCGGGAGCGGCGACCATTTCGGCCACCGCCCCCGGGGATCGCCGGCGCGGGTCCGGCAAGGAGGCTGAGCTTCCGCGGGAAGACCCCCGTTAGCCTCCGATGTTGGGGTTGTTCAGGCTCTCTACCAGCGGCAACTGGAAGCACGTGACATTGCCGTATTCGGCCCCGGTCTGGTCAACCCCGGTCGGCTGATCGGAGCCGGGCTCGCCCAGGAAAGGCACGTCGAACCGCAGCATGTCATTCAGTCGATGCCCGCCCTCGACGAACAGCGCACGTTTCCGCTCATCCTGTACATGGGCCAGGACCGTGGCCTGGTCTGTCGAGCCGGCCCAGGTCGGAAGTCCAGCCGCCGTGTGGAGGTCATTGATCACGTCGATGGCCGTCGGGAGGTCGTTGAGCTGCGCCGAGGCCTCGGCGATGAACAACTGTGCCTCCTTGTACGACGCCACGGTTACAGGATCGCTCCGCGAGTTGGCCTTGTCGTGGAAGTAGTGGATGGTTGCGAAATCGGCCGAAAGCCGGTTGAGCGTGGTCACACTTACCCGAGGATCGGGCGTGCCGTCGTTCTGGGTGTGCTCGCCACTCCCGTCAACCGTCAGATCCCGGAAGGACGGCGTGATCGAGCCGTGATTGTTGAAGTCGGGACTCGGATCGTTGATGCGTTCGAATTGGTAGTTGTACCGGCTCGCCTGGCTGCCGTCCCGAGTCGCCACGGCTATGAACCCGTCCGGCACCATCTGGGCATCCGCGAGGGCACCCGCGTAGTCGCCCTGATTCAGTCGGGCACGGGCGCGGCCCACGTAGGCCATGTTCGCCGTTTGCGACCCGGGCGTGGCAAGGGCCAGGGCCTCGGTGAATTTCACCTCGGCTCGCGCGTTGGCCTCGGCAGGCGTCAACTCCGGCCCGAAGTCGGACACCCCATCACCGTCTTCGTCCTCCGAAAGAACAGTGCTGCAGAAGCCCTCGCCCAGCGCGATGATGGGGAAGGCGCCCCACGTCCGCACGGTGGCCTGCAGCGCCGTCTGGTCCGGCACTGCCGCTGCGTCGAACTCACCCAGCCGCTTGAAGATGTCGTCGGCCTGGAAGCGGGCCGTGTTCAGGGGCGTGTACATTGGGAAGCCCCATTCTCCGCAACGCCCCTGATGTGCCGAATGATTGTTGAAGATCTTCCTCTGTCCCCACTCCCGCATGGTCAGGTTACCCGACGCGGGCATCCACTCGTCGGAATGGATGGAAGCCCCGGCGGCATACTGATTCCACGAGCACTCCACGTCGCCGATGACGCTGTTTGCCAGGGTCTGGGCCAGTTCCGGATCTTCCAATGCGCTGTCCCGCACCCGGCCCGGAGTGTCGACCTCCAGGATCTCGTCCAGGCTGCAGGCGGTCGTGAGCAATAGGGCGGGAGCCAACAACAGCGGGCCCCAACCACCCCACGCTCTTCTATTGTTTCGAGTCATGGTCTCCGAATCCTCTCGAAAAGTCATTGCCAGGGGGGTCGGCCAGCTCATCAGAAGGTCACCCTGATGGTGGCCGTGAAGCTGGTCATCTGAGGCCAGCCCTCCTGGTTGTAGACGCTCAGTCCCTGGGTGGCCCCTCCGACCTGCTGGGCGATCTCCGTGTCGACCACCTTGACGCCGAAGTTCTCGTCCTGGCCCTTCCACAGCGTCGCCAGGTTGTTGGCCTGCAGCGTGACGGTCATCCGGGCGGCGCTCACCCTGTTGGCAAACGACTCGGGCAGCGTGTAGCTGGCGGATACGGTCCGCAGCTTGGCGAACCCGGCGTCGATGATTCCCGACTGCCACAGCCCCTCGCCGCCGATGCCGACGTAACCCATGAGAATCGGATCCGTCGCCTCGAGAATCGCCCGGGAGTTGATGAAGAAACGGTGCTGGGCCGCAATGTCTCCATAGGTCTGGATCCGTCCGGAGAGCCAGTCCACCAGGGCAAAGATCTGGAGGTTGTTGAAGAGAGTGATGGTCGTGTAGACGCTTCCCTCGTTGGTAGGTACGGGCTGCCCCCAGTACACCGCCGGAGCGCTGGCGCAGGGAACGGGCGCTCCGCCTCCGCGGGAGAGGTTGGTTCCGGGAATGATCTCTCCGCCCTCGCACATCACGTTGGAGGCCACGCCGTCCGTGACCGTAGAGCTCACTACCCTCTTGAAGAACACCGAGGCAATGGGGAAGCCCTCGACGTGGAACTGGCCTTGCGAGGGGCTCTGGACGATGGGCGGCTGCCCGCCGAGATCGACCACCTCGTTTTCGTTCTTGGAGTAGGTGGCGCCGAGATCGACGGACATTTTGTCGGCCCGGAGCACGTTTGCGTTGAGGCTGAGCTCGTACCCCTTGTTCGTCACCTCGCCGATGTTGCGGAACTGGACGTCCGGGAAGCCCAGGGACGGTGCCACGGGCACCGCCACGATGGCGTCCGTTGTGGTCTGGTCGAAGTAGGTGAACTCGAGACCCACCCGGTCATCCACGAATGACGCGTCGAAGCCGATCTCGAACTCGGAGCCCACCTCGGGCTGCAGGTCCGGGTTGCCGATGGTCGACGGGGTGAGGGTCGCCGCCCCGCCCGGCCCCACGGCCGGCTCGTACGTACGGATCGCGTCAAAGACGTCGGGCTGGCGCCCGGCCTTACCCCAGGCGGCCCTGAGCTTCAACTGATTGACAAACCCAACGTTGTCCTGGAAGAAGGGCTCGTCGCTGATGACGTAGGAAGCGGAGAGCTTCGGATACACCACGAAGTCGAAGTTCTCACCGAATGCCGAGTTGTCGTCGCCACGGACGGCGCCGGTCAGGAACAGCTTGTTGTCCCAGGCCAGTTGCTCCTGTAAGAACACGCCGAACGTACGGTTTTCGACGAAGTCTTCCTGGGCGTTCCGGGTCGATCCGGAGCTGATGGTCTCGAGAGCGCGGACCGGGAACTGCTCGCCCCGCGACCAGTTCGTCTCCTGCTGCTTCTTGTAGAACTGGAGACCTCCAGAGGTGGTGAGGCCGAGCCGTTCGAAGGGCGAATAGGTGGAGCTGGCCTGGTAATCGACGGTGATGAAGGTGTTTCGGGTTTCCGCGATTTCCTTCGACCCGAACCCCTGGAAGGTTCCGAGGCAGCCGCACGCCTTGTAGAGCTGCGTGTTCCGGTTGTTCCCGAAATCGCCGCCCACCGTGAGCCGGTGGGTCAGGAAATCGAACGGGTTGTGGGTGGCAGCCAGGCTGAAGGTGGTGCGGTCCACGTCCTGGAAGCCCTCGATCTCGTTCTCGTAGACTTCGGGCAGGTAGGCGATGTAGCCCCGGTACGGTCCGTCCAGGGCGTTTGGCAGCCCGCTGCCGGGCTCACACCCCGGGGCCGGGCAGGACCAGATGATGGCCGTGGGGAGGGGCTGCTGCGCCGATGATGACTCCATACGGCTGCGGACGGCACCCAGGCTGAAATCGAGTTTGAGCTTCTCATTGGGCGTATAGGACAGGTTGGCCCGCCCGCTCAACTGGTTCTTCCAGTTGTAGGACACCACGCCTTCCTGCCGGTCCCAGTCCAGCGATCCGTAGTACGTGACATCGTCGGAGCCACCACTCACGTCGGCCTGATACCCCTGGTTGTGGCCCGTCTGGAACCAATTGCGTCCGCCACCCAGGAGGCCGTATTCGTCACGGGCGTCCAGCTCGAGGACGTTCACTTCGACGACGTTACCGGCGGTGGACCGATAGAAGGTGGTGGGCCAGAGGTTCTGGACGTCGGGGTACCAGTTGGCTCCCTGGCGGACCGTCATGTTCACCCGGGGCGCGCCACGGGTGCCCTTCTTGGTGATGATCTGGATGACCCCGTTGGAGGCCTCGGTACCGTACAGCGTTGCTGCCGCAGGTCCCTTGATGATCTCGATGCTCTCGATCTCGTCGGGGTTGAAGTCGTCGAGGCGGGACGGCATCTGAGCGCAGTCGGTTCCGACTCCGCAGGCCAGGTCGGAGTCGTTATCCGCCCCGTTTACCCGGACCCCGTCCACCACGATGATCGGCTGCGCGGAGAGCGTCATGGATTTGACGCCGCGGATCCGGGTGATTCCACCCGTGCCCACTTCTCCGCCGCCGGACATGATCCGAACACCGGCCACCCTGGACGAAAGCATGTCCTTCAGGGCCGGGGAGGGGGCGAGCTCCTGCAAGGCCGCCGCATCGATCTTACCGATCGAGTTTCCGATGGAGCGCGCCTGCTGCTCTCCCACAACGCCCGTAACCACGATCTCGTCGAGGTCGATGGCGGTTGGTTGGAGCTGGACGACCACCGGCCGGTCGGCCGCTGCCTGAGTGGTGACGGCCCGGTATCCGATCATGATCACCTCGATCGTCACCGTGGCCTGCGGGACGTTGAGGATCAGGAAGCGGCCGCGATTGTCGGTCAGGCTTCCCAACTGCGTCCCCTCGATCACGACCTGGGCGCCGGCCAGAGGCTGCTGCGTGGCACCATCGACCACGGTGCCGGTGATGGTGTTCTGGGCCAGTGCCGGAGACGCCCCGATCAGGAGAAAGCAGATCAAGGAGCCCAGTGCAGCGACGAGTGTCCAGCTCGAACGTGGTTTGGATCTCATGAGAGCCTCCTTTCAACGGGAACGAACCCTGCCACCCCTCCCCCGGTCCGGTCGGCCTCCATCCTGCACCTCGAAAACTCCCCGGTCCGATGTTCCAACCGGCCGGAGCGGGCTACCTAGAGTGGCCCTTCCGACCGGTGGATCGGGCGGCAAGGTAGGGTGGTCCACGAGTGGTACGCAATCGTGTATACAATTTTGGATCGGATAACCCATCCTTGCTTCGGGTTCCAAAGGGGGCCTGCCGCCGGAACGGGCCCTTCCTGAGGGCCCCGCCGAGTTGGAGAGCGCTCCGACCGTCTCATCGACCGGGTCCGGGAGGCCCCCCAGCGGCGGCCGCAGCGGGCGCGGACTCCCCCGCCCTTCCAGGTCAGGTCAGAACCGCCAGCCCAACAGGTTGAAGGTGTTGAGGGACCACGCGAACGTGAGCCCGGCCGCCACCGCGGTGGTGAGCCTGAGCCGCTCCCAGGTGGTTCCTCCCGAGCCTCGCCAGACCTGGATGGTGAACCAGGCACCCCCGAGCATGAGAAGGACGCCCAGGACCGGGAAGAGGAGCGCGATGTAGAGCCGCCAAGGGGAATCGGACAGGAGACTCAGCGGATCGGAGGCGGCGAACAAGAAGCCCAGCACGAAGAGAAGATTCGCGAAGGCGCCCCAGGCCACGAGCCGCCTCCCTTGTCGCAAATGCTGACCCTCGTCCTCTCCGCCTTCTCGGCTGCGAGCCCGGTACCAGCGAAGGACGCCCCCGACTACGACCAGGGCGAATATGACGATCGCAACCCCCAGGAGGACCTGATGCAGGGGTGGGCTTCCCAGGGCGCTCTGCCTCTCCAGGGCCATCATGGGAGCCATGGCCAGGAAGGCGTGGGTCACATTCCCGTCATCGTCGGTCCTGAACGCCACCATTGGCTGGCCGTCGCTGTCGCCGAACAAGAGGTCGTCGATGGGGTGGAGCCGCCACTCGCCGAAAGGCGTCCCCATCACCAGGCCCGAGTCCTCCGAGACGCTCACGGGCAGATTGCCGGCCAGGTTCATGGCCTTCTGAAACGTGGTGTAGGATGCCCGGTTGAACAGATAGGAGCCCGCGAACCTCTCAAGATCCCCGACTTCGACCGCCGGGCGGGGCTCGACGGGATAGTAGTGATCGAGAAATGCCACTCGGAACGGGTTGAAGCTCAACTCGCCGCCGGAGGCGGTGTTGTACGACACGAAGACTCCCACGTTCTCCGAAGGAATGAGCGTGAGGTCCGAGTGGAACCACTGGGTGTCTCCTCCATGGCCGATCATACGAAGACCGTGGCTGGACTTCTCGTAGAAGCCCAGGCCCCAGCCGGGAATCCGGTCGTCGTGGGTGAACTGCCGGGAGTACATCGACTCGGCCGTCTCACGTTCCAGGATTCTACTGCCGCCCAGCTCTCCTCCTGCGAGGTGGGCGAGCATCCAACGCGCCATGTCTACGGCGCTGGCGCTCATCGATCCCGCCGGGGCCGCGCCGGTGACGATCTCCCACTCCTTCTCCACGAACGCTCCGCGCTCCCACGCGTATCCCTTCGACATGTCGTCGGCGAAAGGTTCCGGAAGAGGCTGCCGGGCCGTCGTGAACCTCATGCCGAGGGGCTCGAAGAGATTCTGATCCAGATAGTCGTCGTACGACATGCCGGAGACACGCTCGACGATGTAGCCGGCCGTCGCCGTGCCCCAGTTGGAATACGACGAGAACGTGCCCGGCGGCCGGACCCGAGACGGCATGTGGGCGGGGAGCCACTGGCCCATCGGCGTCAGGTGGTCCGGATCGGTGGTGAAAAGGTCGCGACTGTCCTCCTCCAGACCTGGCGTGTGGGTGAGGAGATGCCACATCGTGATGGGCTCGTCGTAGGTCGCCGGGATCTCGAAGTCGAGATACGTGTTCACGTCAGCGTCGAGGTCGATGCGTCCCTGCTCTACGAGCTGCATCACCGCCGTCCACGTGAAGAGCTTGCTGATGGAGCCGATGCGGAAGAGGGTTCGCTCCGCGTCGACGGACTTCCGTGCCGCCACGTC
>JAHEKK010000173.1 GCA_024638395.1 Gemmatimonadota bacterium
GAATTCCTCACCCCCCGGGCCGGCGAGCGCCTCGGGGGCCGATCTCTGGGGCCCTGCAGCCCTGCCGTCCGGTGCCCGGTCAACCAAAGCGACCCTCGATGTATCCCCGGGTCCGTTCATCCTTCACGTCGCCCTCGAAAAGAGCCTCCGTATCGCCAATCTCCACGAGCTCGCCGGTGAGGAAGAACGCCGTGCGGTGGGCCAAGCGGCGAGCCTGCTGCACGAGATTGGTGACCAGCACGATGGTCATCTCGCCCTTGAGCTCCTTCAGCACGTCCTCGATGCGCATGGTGGTCACCGGATCGACGGCGATGGAGAACTCGTCCAGGAGGAGCACCTCCGGATCCTGTGACAGTGCCCGGGCGATGGTCAGCCTCTGTTGTTGACCGCCCGACAGGAGGCTACCCAGAGAGTTGAGCCGATCCTTCACCTCGTCCCACAGCGCTGCCCGGCGAAGACAACGTTCGACCACCTGGTCGAGATCCGCCCTCTTCGTGATCCCCCGCAGCCGGGGCGCGAACGCGACGTTCTCGTACACCGACAGGGGCAAGCCCACGGGGAGGGGGAAGACCACACCCACACGGCTACGGAGAGCGTAGACATTCCGCCAGGCGTCCACATCCTTGCCGTTTAGGCGGATGGTCCCGTCCACATGCATGTCCGGGTTGAAATCGCTCATCCGGTTGAGGGCGCGCAGGAACGAAGTCTTGCCGCTGTTGGCCGGGCCGATGATCCCGAAGATCTCGCGCCGGAAGACCTGAAACGTGGCGTCCCGAAGGGCCACTTCCTGTCCGTAGCGAATCGTGAGATTGGCCACGTCGATGACCGGGTCCTGGTCGTAGGCCGGATCCTGGATCCCGGTGCGCTCTTCACCCGCGGTCGTCCGGGCCGGGTCTACCATTTCTTGAGACCCCGCAGGTAGACCCGGAACCCTATGGACACGGCGTTCATGATGAGCACCATGGAGATGAGCACCAGGGCTACCCCGAACGGCAGGTGATCCGGCACGTTGGGGACCTGTGTGGAGATCACGTAGAGGTGGAGCGACATGGCCATGGTCTGGTCGAAGACGCTCTGGGGCAGGAAGGGCAGGAAGGTGGCCGCACCCGTAAACATGATGGGCGCCGTTTCACCCGCCGTGCGCGACACCTCCAGGATGACCCCGGTCAGGATGCCGCTGATGGAATTGGGCAGCACCACCTTCCGGATGGTCTGCCACCGGGTGGCGCCCATGTTCCAGCACGCTTCGCGAAAGGCCATGGGGACGGCCTGCAGGGATTCCCTCGTGGCGACGATCACGACAGGAAGGGTCATGATGGCCAGCGTCAGGCTCGCGGCGAGAATGCTGGTCCCGAACCGGAAGAACAGGACGAAGGCGCCTACGCCGAACAGGGCGTGCACGATCGAAGGCACACCCGCAAGGTTGATGATGGCCAGATTGATGGTCCGGGTGAGGAAGTTGTCCGGAGCGTACTCGCTCAGGTACAGGGCTGCGGCGACGCCGATAGGGACCGAGGCAAGGAGAGCCACCACGACCAGCCACACCGTCCCGATCAGAGCCGGGAGTACTCCGCCGGCCGTCATCCCGTTTACGGGAGGCGTGAACAGGAACTCCCAGGATATCGCCGGCCCTCCCCGGATCACCAACAGGCCCAGCACCAGGAGGACGGGCACGACGAGGGCTATGGTCATGAGGAGGAACCCGGCCTTCACGAGGGCCTCGTTCCGGTAGCTCTTGCGGTTCAGTGCGGTGGCTTCGAACACGAGTGCGGCGCCTAGCGTCTGGTCGTCCGGCGAAGCACCACGTCCGCCGTCAGGTTGATGATGAAGGTCACCGTGAAGAGCAGGATGCCCAGAGCGAACAGCGACCCGTAGTGGTCGGAGCCATAGGACGTGTCGCCCAACTCCGCGGCGATGGTGGCCGTCAGGGCACGTACGGAGTCGAAGGGGCTGGTGGGGATGTTGATGGAATGCCCCGTGGCCATGAGTACGGCCATCGTCTCGCCGAAGCCACGGCCCACCCCAAGCAGGACGGCGGCCACGAGCCCGTTCTTGCCGGCCGGAATCACCACCTTCCAGATGACCTCCCAGCGCGTCGCCCCCAGGGCCTCGGCGGCTTCCCGGTACCCGTCGGGAACCGCCTTCAAGGCGTCCTCGGCGATGGTGGTCATGATGGGCGCCGCCATCAGGCCGAGGATGACCCCTGCATTGAGCACGTTCAGGCCGACGGGCACGTCGAACAGGTCGATGATCAGCGGGCTCATGATGGAGAGGCCGATGAAGCCCCAGACCACGGAGGGAATCGCGGCGAGGAGCTCCACGAGGACCTTCAGAGCTTCCCGGGTCTTTCCTTTGGCGAACTCTCCGATGTACACCGCGGCCCCCAGAGCCAGGGGTACCGAGACCAGCATGGCGAGTCCGGTGACGCTGGCCGTGCCCACGATCAGAGCCAACGCGCCGTAGGTCGGATTGGAGGACGTGGGCCGCCAAGCGATGGAGGTGAAGAATTCCTTGATGTCCAGGGTGTTCAGGACGAAGCCGAGGCCCTCCTTGGTGACGAAGACGAAAATCCCCACCACGAACACGATGCCCGAGATTCCCCCGATGAACACCAGGGCCTGGACCAGCCGGTCCGTCCACCACGCCCGGTCCCTCTGATCCATGAGGCGCGGAGCTCGGCCGGCCGTGGGTTCCTTCACTCCAGGTCCCGGATCCCGAGAGTGCTCATGAGGTCCCGGATCCGGTAGACGAGGACACGGTAGGCGTCCTCGACGGTGGAGTCCGGTGTGATCCCGTCCTCGGCCAGATCCCACTCGAGGATCACGGTGCGGGAGGGTACCCGTTCAATGGATGCCGCCGGGTCGACGCCGAGGCCCACGACCACGTGATAGTGGCGCGACGTGTCCATGGCCTCGTGGAGGGAGGACGGCGCCTCGGCCGTTTCCAGGGTGATGCCCCGGTCCTGGCAGAACCGGTTCAGCGCCGGGGCAAAGACCTCGGACGGATGGACCCCCGCCGAGCTGAACCGGCCCGCGTCGGGATAGCTCGCTTTGGCAGCGATCTCGGCCAGCTTGCTCAAGAAGGCGTTCTGCTCGTCCACGAAGAGGATGCGGTACCGCTTGGTGTCCTTTCGCTCTCCGGTAACGGCAAAGATGGTGAGCTCGCAGCCGTTGTCGGCCTGGTCCGCGGCCCGGTTGAGGAGTCTCAAGACCAGCAGGAGGCCAAAGAGGTCCCGGATCGGGCGCCGGTCGGCCTCGCCGGCGGAAATGAGATCCTCGTACGCGTTCTTGTACGAGGTGGCCACCTGGGACGCGATCCCGAGCCCGAGGTTCGCCTTCTCCAGATCACCCTCGAGAAAGGCCTCCATGGAGACGGCGATCGCCTTCCCCGCCTGCTCCCCCATCATCTCCACATCCCGCCGCACCGTTCCCGGCGGACGTTCGGACAGGCTTAGGGCCACACGGCCGATGGTGGTTGCATAGTCTCCGGTGCGCTCCAGGGCCACCGACAGGCGGAGCACGGCCGAGACGAATCGCAGGTGCCCGGCGCTGGGGAGGTGCCTGACCACGAACAAATGGCAGAGGTGGTCGAGCTCTTTCAGTTCCTCGTTGACCGCGCGGTCCTTGATGATGGTCTCGTTTGCGAGGCGGCGGTCGGCCTGCACGAGGGCTTGTACGGCGTGGCGGAGGTTATGGCGTACCTGCTCCCCCACGTCCCTGAGTCCGGCGCGAATCTCATCCAGATCCTGCTGGAGCCTCTCGTCGTAGCGGCTGGTCAAAGCGTCCTCGGCTGTCCGCAAAGAGGCGAGGCCCCGACCCTGCGGCCCGGCCTCGCCCCCGTGATCGATAGCCCGCCCCCGGGGATCAGGTGCAGGAGACTTCCCGGACCGGTGCATACCCTCGCTCGAGAATTATGCACTGGCCCTCATCGCTGAGAATCCAGTCCATATACTCTTTGACTGCGCCCTGGGGCTGACCGGCCGTGTACATCAGGAGAGGACGGGCTATCGGGTAGCTTCCTTCGATGGCCGTTTCCACCGACGGAACTACACAGGCCCCGCCCTCCTCGACGGCGATACAGGGCATATGAACTTCTGGCGTCTCATACGCAAGGCCACTGTAGCCGATTGCGCAGGGCGTATTCTCCACCAGGTCGACGACATCTTTGGATCCGTGCATGTCCCGGGAACCCAGCTTGTACTCCGCGTCCTCACCGAGCACGGCTTCCTTGAAGTAGGCGTAGGTGCCGGAGTTGTTCTGGCGACTTATTCGGACGATCTCGTCGGAGCCACAGCCCGGAACGCTCGTTCCGAAGGCGGACCAGGTCTCGGCCGACCCGCCCTCTCCGTAGATGTCCTTCAGTTGAGCCACCGTGAATGACTCGATGGGGTTGTTCTCGTGAAGGAATACCGCCAGGGCGTCGAAGCCGACGACGAACTCGACCGGTTCGACTCCGTTACGGCGGGCAGCCTCGAGCTCCTCCTCCCCCATCGTCCGCGACGCGTTGGCCACGTCCACCGTGCCGTTGATCATGGCGCTGATGCCGGTGCCCGACCCCCCGCCCGTCACGGCCACGGCCACGTTGGGGTTGATCTGGCTATAGGCCTCGGCCCAGGCCTGGGCCACGTTGAGGAGCGTGTCGGAGCCCTTGTTCTGGATCACGGTCCTCTGGGCGCGATCCCCGCCGCCACAGGCCATCAATAGGACCAGACAGCCGAGGGAAATCTTCTTGTTCATTGGATGTCTCTCCAAGAGTCTTGCGTGAATTCAGCGCCAAGTTCGGACGAGTGGGTCAAGGCCGTGGAACCGTTCGGCAACGGGGCCGGAGCGGCAGAGGTCACGACCGTATCGGGGCATTCGAGGCTGCGAGTCCGTCCCGAATCAGTAATAAAGAAACGTCTGGATCTTAAGCCCGAACTCCGTGTCGCCCGTCTGCGGGCTATAGATGTCCATGCTCGCGCCGATACGGTTGCGGCCGAGCACATAGAGAAAGACGCCGGGCGTAAAGAGCAGTCCCCCGTCGCTCTCCACATCGCCATCGGGATCACCCCAACTTACCCGGACGACCGGCTCGACGGCTTCAAACCGGTCTTCGCTCCCGCTGAGTGGGACATAGCGACTCAGGATCGCCTGGGCGGTGACGAACGTCGGACCGTCACCCGTGGCCGGGTCCTCGGCGAGCCAATTCTCCCCGGCGATCAAGCCGAACTGAAAATGGGTTCCGTCGCGAAAGTCGCCAATCTCCACGTCCGCGCCAAAGGCCGTCGCCCGTCCCGTTTCGTCGCCCTGTGGGTAGTCGTGATGCGACACGTTCCCCGACAGTACCACACTCTCGCTCACCTCGAAGGACAGCCGCCCGGCAAAGGACTTGCCCGAGTTCTCGTCTGCGCCGCGGGTTCCCGTACCGTTGGTGAGGGTGGCCTGGTAGGAGAGTCCACGGTCCAGGGAGCCATCGATCTTGATCCCGGCATCGCGGTTCGAGTATTCCAGCGCCTCGGTGAAGCGGCTCAGGGAGCACACGTCCCCGACGCCGGTACAGTCGCCGACACCGGAAATTCGGCCGGTGCGCTCCACCACCACCATGTCCGTGGACGAATCCAGCTCGAAGAGGTCGAAGGAGCGCTTGAACTGGCCGAAGGAGAGCCGAAAGGCGGGGGTGAAGTTCATGCGGAAGTAGGCATCCTTCAGATCGATGCCGCCTCCCCCGAACTCGGGCTGGACCCGAGCATCGAGGAAGTCGTTCACCACGACATCGATGGTGAGGCGCGCACGGCGATTGAAGAAATCGAAGGACTTCCCGGATTCGGCCGAGCTGGTGGCCAATTGTGTATGGAGCCGTCCACCGAACCGGACGGTGCCGCTCCGTGCGGAGATCTCCGCCTGACCGGAAATCTGGCCCGGGAACGCGAGGCTGCCGGCCAAGACGGCCCCCGCTGCCAGAAAGCGGATGGTGCGTGACATCACCCCTCCGTGTAGAGGCCTGCTGCTCCGCCGGCGTGGCGGATGACCTGTGGAATTACGATCAGCGGTTTATGGATATCCAACTTGTGTAACAGGACCGTCACGCAAATTCGTCTGCTTGGGTCACAACCGCCTCGAATCGTTACCGGATCGTTGACAAACGGGTAGTCCAATCCGGGCTCCCCATGACCCGGGTGGCGGGAGACCGCCAGTACGTGGTGAAGGCGGTAGGCGGACCCGGACATCCAGGAGAGCTCGTGGCTCTTCGGCTTTCCCGTCCGATCACACCGTGAGAAGACCCTGTTGCGCCGAGGGGTAGCGCCGTATCATGGCTCGAGAGGGTTCCCCCAGCCCTCCGGGAGGACAAGGAAGATGGCCAGCCTGACAGACATCACTGAGCGGTTGGCGGGCGCATTCCGATTCGGAGCCCGCCGGGGACACGACGCTGAAACCCACCTGACCGGCACCCACGCCTCGCAGGGTGCCCCCGTCGGGGGCGTTTGGCGGGGCCTCATGACATCCGGGCCCCTGGAGATGCAGGTGCTCGTCACTCTGCGCAACACGCCCCGCGCCGGCGACGCCACCTGGTACGCCACGGGCGTTTCCCAGCAGCCCTGGGACACGAAGCGATACGACACCAACCTGGGTCCCGTGGTGGTGAAGAGTCACTCCTTCAATCCCCAGGGCCACTACTACGAGCTGGAGGGCTTCGGGGACGTCGATCAGTTGACGTCCGCGGCGGTGCACTGACCCGCCGAAGCACCGCGCCGGGCCAGGAGCCCAGCGTCAGAGTGCCGTCAGCGCCAGCGCCGTGGCCACGGGCACGATC
>JAHEKK010000174.1 GCA_024638395.1 Gemmatimonadota bacterium
TCGTAGCATTCGACCTATTCGATCATCTCGCCGGGAAGCTCCGTCTCCACCACCTCACCGCCCTCGAGTGCCACGTGGTAGACCTTGGCCTCCGTCCGCGTCTTTACCACGCGGGCTACCTCATTGTCTTCGAAGTAGATCCCGGCGTCGTTGTCACAGGCGTAGCCGGGCTTCAGCTCCCCGGAGCGGATGAGACGGTGATAGGTGGGCCTCCGCACGGCCTCCGCGTCGTAGTGGGGCGAATGGCTGCCCCTCAGGAATCCGAGACACTCGATCTTCGTGACCTCCTGCGGCCGTGAGTCAGTCGTCCCTTCCTCGAACCAGCACAGGGAGCCTGCGCTTGCGCCACCGAGGACGATCCCTCGATTCCAGGCCTCCATCAACACCTCGTCGATCCCCTGAACGCGCCAGATCGCC
Organism: Gemmatimonadota bacterium; assembly: GCA_024638395.1. Taxonomy (GTDB): domain Bacteria; phylum Gemmatimonadota; class Gemmatimonadetes; order Longimicrobiales; family Gaopeijiaceae; genus JAHEKK01. The sequence goes on from JAHEKK010000174.1 coordinate 418, forward strand.
TGTTGATTGAGCGTGTTGCCCCCCGATACGACGATGCCGTCCACCGAGAGGAATACGTCCTCCCAGCTCCGGTCCTGGCGGTAGCTGCTGATGAAGCTCGGCTGCACCGTGGGAATGACGTCGAGCGGGGCGCAGTTCTCGTACCAGCGGATGATCCCCGATTCACGATCCGCCGACGCGGTCGGTAGATAGCATAGGCGCGGCCGGTCCTTGCCCGTGAGTTCCGCCATGTAGCGAATGAAGGCGGTGCCGAAACCACCTCCGGCAATCAGGATCTTCCGTCCGGCCTGGCGGGCGCCGCGAGGCGATTCGCCGCCGTGGGACTCGGGACGCTCCTGGGCGTGGGCGTCCGAAACGACGCCGGCCCCAACCGCCACGGCTGCGGAGGAGGCGAGGAAATCTCTGCGTTTCATGGGTTCTCCCGGTTGGTTGCTGGCCCATGTTGGTGCGATGAGGCGTTGTTCACCAGTGAGGCCCTGAGGGCGGCGGCGACGCTCAGGGGTGTCGAGGGCCTGGCTCGGGGAGGCCCCCGCTCACCATTATGGCGGTGGGGAACGAAGCGAAGAGGAATGGAGGACGGGAAGATGATCGAGCCTGACGGCGCCAACGTGACCCTGATGGTCGAGGATCTGGACCGGGCAGTGGGCTTTTACACCAGGCTACTCGGCTTCTCCCTGCTGTACCGCGCGGATCCACACTTTGCGATGGTGGAACGGAAGGGGTTTCAGGTCGGCCTCCATCCGTGGGGTGCAGCGGGACCCGAGCCCCGCCCCCGGGGGGTCTCCATCGGCCTTTCCGTGAAGGACATTGAGGATGCCGTCGAGACGCTCGAGTCGGAGGGGGTCTCCTTCCCCGGAGGAATCGTCGACGACGACGGAGCCATCCTTCGTGCCGATTTCAGGGATCCCGACGGCATCGGCCTATATCTCGTACAGCAGCGCCGCTAGGGGTCGAACAGGCCACACCGATCTAGGCCGCCGGGCGATGGGGGCTGGGGCCTTCATCGAGGCAGTGGACCAGGGCGGTTCTCGACTGGAACGCATCCGAGGGAGGGCCTATACTTCCTCCTGCGTTCAGGGCGCATCCGTGTCTGCGGGAAGGACCGTGTCCACCTGGCTGCATCCCGACACACAATCCGTGATGACCTTCTTTCTGCCCGCGACAGCAGACACCGGGCGTGTCACTTCGGCTTTCTGCCGAGGGAAAGGAGCTCATCATGTCTGGATCTCGTCGTGAGGACCTGCGGGACCTCCCCCAGCTGAAGCGCCGCGCCAAAGAACTCCTGGAGGCGTTTCGCGCGGGTAAGACCGAGGCCGTGGCGCTCGTGGGTGAGCATTTCGTCGGCGCCGACCCCATCTCATTCCGACTTGCTCAGGCGCAGCTGGTTCTTGCACGGACACTCGGGTTCGCGAGTTGGGCCCGTCTACGGCAGGCCGCAGGCGTCGAAAGCCCGGAGCGTCGAGCCCGGATCAGGCCCGCGGAGATGCATGGACGCTATGTCCACGACGTGGATCCGGTGGACGGAGACCAGGCCTGGTCCCTCTTCGAGGCCTGCCGCGACGGAGATGCTGAACGGGTCCGGAAACTCCTCGATGGCGACCCTACGTTGGTTCACGCGCAGTATTGGTATACCCACCCGATTCACGTGGCTGCATACAGCAACCGTCCAGACATCGTGCGGTTGCTGTACAGTCGGGGTGCCGAGCCCGGCCGGACCCGATTTGCCGGGGGGTGGCTGCGTCTCGACGAGCACGCCGAAGCCATGGGGTTCGATGAAGTACGTGGGGCGGTTCACGCAGCGGCCGCCGAACGCTTCGGCTTCTCTTCAGCCTTCGGGCTTCTGCGGGACGCCATCGTCTCCCGTGACGCCGAGGCCATTGATCGGATCCTCCGCGATCGGCCGGAGCTGGCCGGGGCGGCGGATCTGGAAGGGAACAATGCCGTCCACTGGGCCGTGATGACGCGCCAGCCGGATGTCCTGCGAGACGTCGTAAACCGCGGAGCCGATCCGAACCACCGGCGGGGCGATGGTCAGACGCCGGCGCACCTCCTCTTCGTAGGGGACTACCACTACCGGGTCTGGCGTGAACTGGCCGGCGTGCCCCATGCCGATCGGCCAACGATGCTGGAAGCCCTGTTGGACAGTGGGGCCCACCGGGATCTTTCCACGTTGTGCGCGACGGGAGATCTCGACAGGGCGAGGGAAATGCTGAGGGACGACCCCGGCCTGGCCACCCGTTTGGACTCCGGACGCAGGAATCCTCTCAGCTACGCGGCCCGTGGCGGCCACCACGATGTGGCCCGTCTGCTCCTTGAGCACGGCTGCGACCCCAGCCGACCCGAGGAGAGGGCGCCTCGGGGAGCCGCGCTGTGGGAAGCCTGCGCAAGGGGGGATGTGGAGATGGTGCGTCTGCTTCTGGAATTCGGAGCCGATCCTGTCTCCACGCCGGATTCGTCCGACAGTTGTCTCGGGATCGCGGCAATGCGCGGTGGGAAGCATGCCGCCGAGATCGAGGGCATGCTCCGGCACGCGGGTGCCGACACGCCCCCGTGGCACATGAGTGACCGGGCGCTGGCCGAGGCACTCCGCAACGGAGGGGCCATCATCCGCGAACCCTGGTTTGCCGAGGAGGTGTTGGCGCGAAACGACATCGGCCTCGCCCGAACGCTCCTCGATGTGGACCCCGAAGTGCCCCACCGGTTGACGGGCGGGCGCCTCCGCCTGGGAGACCCCGACATGACAATCTCCGAAAGCGAGGTCCTGCGCCTCCTCCTGGACCGGGGGTTCGATCCCAACCGGCCGGGCTGGTTGGGCCAGACGGCGCTCCACCATTACGCCGGCCGCGGTGAACTGGGCAACGCCCTCCTGGTCATTGAATACGGCGCCGATATCGATGCCCTGGAAGACCGGTTCCGGGGGACGCCCATGGCCTGGGCCGCCGCGGCCGGTCACGTGGAGATGGTGCGCGTGCTCCTGGAGCATGGCGCCGACCCAGGTATCCCTGCGGACGTGGTAGCCGCTCGCCCGCTCGGGCGGGCTCGGGCTGAGGGGCATTCAAACGTAGTGGAGTTGTTGGAACGGCGGCCGCGCCCAGAGGACTGATCCGAGGCCCGACCCACATTGCCAACCGTCTCCCGAGGCGGGAAGTTTGAGCACTCTCGACCACGTCGGCCGAGCGCTGAGGAGGAGATGTGGTGAGCCCAGCAATCCCGCGCATGGTCAGGGACCTCTCGAGGGCCCCTGCCGGCCTCGCGGCCTTTGCCACTCCGGTGCCCTGGTGAGACGCCGACGGCGGGTCTCCGGGCGCCCTCGGGCCGGGAGGGCCTGGCTCTTCACGCTCCTCCTCGCCTCCGGCTGTATTCCACTCTTCCAGAAGGTCACGGTGCAGGGGGTCGACCCGGCCGGCGGCGAGGTGGGCTATTTCCAGACACCCATCCGTGCCTTTCTCCTCGACGGGTCGGTGGCGTTCCTCCCCACGGGGGGGAGCGTCACTCCCGATTCGCTCCAGGGTCTCGGGACCCGGTTCGACATCACCCTCGAGAACCCGAGGCCTTTCGGCGGCATTCCGACGGACAGCGTAGTGGGCATCGAGGTGTACGACGATGCTTCGGTGGACCTGCCGCTGACGGTACTCGCCGCAGCGGCCTCGACCGCAGCGACCATCGCGCTCGGCATCGTTGCGAGCGTCGCCATTTTCGGGTCGTGCCCCACGGTCTACGCTGATGTCGGTGGGGAGCCCGCCGTACAGATGGAGGCCTTCTCCTACAGCATCGTGCCGTTGTTCGAATCCCGGGACGTCGCCGCCCTGAGATTGGACGCCGATGCCACGTCCGGGGAGACGCTCACGTTGGAGCTGCGAAACGAAGCTCTGGAGACCCACTTCGTGAATCATCTGTCGCTCCTCGTCGTGGATCACTCCCCGGATCTCAGGGCCGTGCCCGATCCCACGGGCCGTCCGCTGTTGGTCGGAGGTGGTGCCCCGCCTCTCGCGGCCCGCGACCGTGCCGGACGGGACGTGGGATTTCTGCTGGCCGCCAGAGACGAGTCGGCGTTCCGGACCGCCAGGTCTCGCCTGGGATCGGTTACCGAGGAAGATCTCACGGACCACGTAGACCTGATCTTTCCTCGTCCTGCAGGCGGGGCCGGGGACGCCACGCTGGTGCTGGATCTCAAGAACACCCTGTTCAATAGCTTGCTCTTCTACGACGTGATGTTGGCCGATGCCGGATCGGCGGCCATCGATTGGCTCGGGTCCGATCTGGACCGCATCGGGCCGGCCCTGGAGCTGGGACGCTGGTACCAGGATCGCATGGGGCTCCGTGTGCTGGTCGACGAGGGCGGAGAGTGGATAGAGGCCGATCATGTGGGGGACGTGGGCCCCATTGCCTGGAAGGAGCTGGCCGTCCCCATTCGCCTCCCGGCGGGGAATCAAGACGTAAAGGTTCGCCTCGAATTCGTCGCAGATTCGTGGTTCATCGACCGGGCCGGCCTCGCCGGCTTTCCCGTTCGACCGGAAGTGGTCTCGGTGGCGCCGTCCGAGATCCTGGGCCCCGACGGAGCGGTGGACGAGCAGGCCTGGTCTCGAAGCCTGCACGCCGACGAGATGTATCTGGCCACCTACCCGGGGCAGAGCTACCAGGTGTCGTTCCGTCTTCCCGGGGAGCCCGACGAAAGCCGCACACTACTGCTGGCGGCCCAGGGATACTATCGCGAGTGGATCCGTGGTCCCTGGCTCGACAGGACGTCCCGGGCCCGAGGGCCGTTCGAGCCTTCCGATGACGCGTTGGTCGACGCTCTGGGACGGTGGGATCAGGTGATGGAAGCCTTCGAGAGCGACTTCCACGGGACCCGGATTCCGGTTCGATGACTTCTGGAAACGCGTTGGGAGATGGGCGGTCCCTCCGGACGTGGGTGGCGGCCCTGCTGGCATTGGGGCTACTTGCCGGCTCTGGGTGTGTCTCCAGACACGGCAGACCGGCGGCGGTCGCAGTCTCTCCGGGAGGGTTCACGGCCGATGTGACCCTCGATTCGGGATGGGATTTGACGGGCGAGCTCCTGAGCGTGGATCCGTCCGGGGCCTATCTCCTCACGGCGAGGACGTCCGTGAGCCGGGTGGAATGGGATGAAGTCAGTCGGATCCGCATCCCCGACGGTGACCTCTCGTGGCGTCCGTCCCTCCCGGCCGACCCCGCGGAGCTCGACGATCTGCGGGGGTACACCCGTTTTCCGCCGGGACTCTCGGACCAGCAGGTCGAAGCGTTGTTACGACACCACGGCCAGTCGGAACCCTGGAGAGCGAGCCACGGAAATCCGCCCAGCGCCCTCCCGGACACCGTCGGCCGGGAGGCCGGCGCCGGAACACACGCCAGGGCGGGCTACCCCCTCGCAGACGTGGAGGGCCTCGGGGGCGGCGGAAGCGACCTCGTGGCGGCCGCGTCTCGTGCGGCGGTTCGCTTCGCGAGCCTGGACGAGGCCATGCTCAGCGGGTACCGGGCCATCGGGCCGGACCTGCCAGGGGCCGGCCGCCATTGGGTGAACGCGTATCTGCTGATGCGAGGTGGCCTGAACCCTGAAACCCCCCCGTTCCTGACCTACGTCGAGACTCCGTCGGGCCCGGAGCTGGTGGGCGTCGCCCTCGGTCGTGTACTCCTTGGAGGCGAGTCGTCCGCCGACCTCCCCGTGGCTGGCGCCTGGCATCAACACTCGGGCACGGTGGAGGAGGAACTCCTCGCTCTCGACCCGTCGCCTGAGGCCGGCCCTTCGTCCCACGACATGGACGAGCACGCCCCGGGAGAGGGAGACCGGGAGCCGCGCCTCACCATGCTTCATATCTGGACGGTAGCGAGCCCGGAGGGCCCCTTCGCCCTGGACAACTGGGCTCTTCCCTTCCGGCGGATCGGCCTCCCGCCGCCGCCCTCTCCCGATGCAGCCCGGGGACGAGCCGCTTACCTCGCGTCGGGAGGACAGGTCTACTACAGGGACCTGATTGCGGGCCTCGTATCCCTGGAGCCGAAGGAGGTCGAGGCCGTAGACAAGGCGCTTTCCCGCGCTGGCCAGGACGTGCGGCGATGGGCGGAGGCGGTGAGGCGGGGCGGTGGTGTCCCGTCGTCCGATGCCCTGGTCCGCCTGGATGATGTCTGGGCCACCCTTTGGCGCCGCATCGAAGACGCGGTCCCCAGCCGTGCGTGGGCCGTCATCGCCTCTCTGGCGTCTTGAGTCGGGCCTGCGTGTGGTGATCCCGGTGGGTGCGCGGCCCCCTATGGCTATGGCCCCTCGGCCCTGAGCCCCAGGCGGATGAAGTGGGCCACGGCATCGATGTCCCGGGGCTTGAGGCCCTCCAGGCCCCAATGGGGCATA
>JAHEKK010000175.1 GCA_024638395.1 Gemmatimonadota bacterium
CTGTCGTACGCTTCCCTCCAAGGCACCACCTAGCTTCCCCCTCCCACCTGGAGGCCCCTCATGGTCCGGCCGGTCCGCTGGGTCGTCGCCCTCGCTGCCCTCACCCTCCCCGCCCCTGTGCTCGGGCAGGACATCACGCTCCCGGAGCTGATTCCCATGGGGACGACGGTGGGTCAGACGGCCAACCGGGTTCTGATCCGGGGAGCCACCGTGGTCAGTGGCCGTGGCTCTCCCCGGAACAACCGGGCCATGCCCCCCGAGGGCCCCATCGACATCCTCATCGAGAACGGCCGCATCATCGACATGATCCTGAGGGATGCCGTCAACATGGCCGGCGGAACCGCCGAGCTGGACGACATGGGCGCCGACCTGGTCCTGGACGGAACGGGCAAGTACGTGATTCCGGGACTCGTGGACATGCACGTCCACATCCGGGACAACGGTGGCGACATGGGACCCCGTGCGCTGGACTATCAGTACCGGCTCTGGATGGGACACGGGATCACCACCGTGCGGGACGCGGGAACCGGTGCATCCCTGGAGGTCATGACAGACCAGCGAGAGCTTTCGAATCGCCACGAGGTCGTGGCCCCCCGCCTCGTCCTTTGTCAGCGGTGGCCCCTCCCCCTTCGGCGCTGGGACGTGGGCAACACGCCCGAGTCGGCACGACAGATGGTGCGGGATTTCCATGAGCAGGGGGCGGACTGCATCAAGATCAGCAAGAGCCCGGGCCACTATCCCGATGTGCTCGAAGCCGCCGTGGACGAGGGTCGAACGCTGGGCATGCAGACCATGGTGGACCTGAAGATCTCCGAGACCGATGCCGTGACCGCGTCCGAGGCGGGCGTGACCAGCATCGAGCACTGGTATGGAGTCCCCGACGCCGCCCTGGAGGGGAGCCAGGACCTACCCACCGACTACAACTACTGGGACGAGCTCGACCGTTTCCGCTGGGCCGGAGACCTGTGGCGGCAGGCGGACCCGGAAAAGCTGTCGGAGGTGATGGATGTACTCATCGCCAACGGCACCAACTGGGATCCCACGATGGTGGTGTACGAAGACAACCGGGATCTTTGGCGGGCGGTGACGCTCCCATGGGTTCGGACGCTCTATCACCCCTCCACGGTGGAGTCCATGTGGCCCGACGAGGCCAGCCACGGGGCTTTCAAGCGAGAGTGGAAGACATCCGACGAGGTCATGTGGAAGAACAACTACCGTATCTGGATGGACTGGGTACGGGAGTTCCACGCCCGGGGCGGGCTCCTGACGGTCGGCAGTGACACCAGTCCCTGGGGCGGGATGGCCGTGATCCGCGAGATGGAACTCATGCAGGAGGCGGGCATCCATCCCATCGACGTAATCCGGGTGGCGACGACAAATGCCTACGAGACCCTGGGGATGGAGGACCACTGCGGGATCAGGGTGGGATGCGTGGCTGATCTAGCCGTGGTGAACGGGAACCCCATCGACAACCTCAAGGTGATGTACGGCCTGGGCTACGGCTTCTACGGCATCGCCCCTCCGGACGAGCAGTGGGAGTGGGGAGGCGTGACCTGGACCCTCAAGGACGGGGTCGTCTACGACGCCCGCGCGCTGTTGCAGGAAGCCCTCTGGTACGTGCAGCAGGAGAAGTCACGGGCCATCTCCGAAGAGGAGGGCTGAGGCGCGGGGGAACATGGAGGGCTTCGCTTTCGGGGTCGGCATTCTTCTGGCCGTGCTGGGACCGCTGCTCCTTCTGCCGGTCATTCTTCTCGTCTACCGCTACGGGTTATTGGGTCTCCTCCAGTCGACCCTGCCCGAAGCGGACGCGGGATCGCTCAAACTCGCCGCCCTCGTCCTGTCGGCCGTGATCGTCGTGGGGATTGTCGTGCTGTCCTACATCCCCGGCCGGCTGGAGTTCAACAGGCTTTGTTCGGAGCACGGCACTCCCGACCTCTCGGAGCGAACCCGAGCCGACGGGTTCTACCGGACCCCGCTCTTTCCCTATGAGGCCCATGCCTACCTCCGGGACTTGGGGTTCGCGTACGTGGAAGGACCAGATCCCTATAGGTCGGGGGTGGATCTCCGGTATACCCTGGACCAGGACGGAGAGCTCGCTCAGGAGGAGGCCACTCAGCTACGGAGCCGGTACGGAGTGCGGCAGGAGCTCGTACAGAGCCGCGGCACGATCCGGACGGAGAAGGTCGTCTACCAGCTCGATACAGGAGACGAGCTGGCCCGTGCCTCCAGTCTGAATTACGACGGCGGACCCCTGTCCCTGTTCCTCGGCGTGTACTTCACCCGGTCGTGTCCCGACGTTCGCTCCGAGGAGGGATCCGAGGATTTCCAGACGTTCTACGAGCTGGAGCGGCGGGTGCTGGGAGGAGAGTGACGGGAAAGGGGTGGACGGCCCCCGTTGGGTGGCTACGTCAGCTCAGCAGTGTTTCCAGGTGGGCGGCGGCGGCAAGGGCGTTGCCCTCGACGTTGTAGCCGCCCTCCAGCAACGACACGAGCCGGCCCCCCGTGTAGTCTTCGGCCAAGTCCATGGCCGTGCGAGTCATTCGACGGAATGCATCGTCCGTGAGGTCGAAACAACCCAGCAGATCGTCCTGTCGGCTATCGAACCCCGCCGACACGATGATGAAGTCCGGCCGAAACGCAGCCGCTGCCGACAGGAGCTTCGAGTCCCACGCCCGAAGCATCTGCACGTCACGGGTTCCACAGTCCAGGTGGACGTTGATGTTGAGACCGGTCCCGTCCCCCTCGCCGGTCAGGGACGGATCGCCGGTGCCCGGGTAGGCCTGCCAGTCGTGGGTGGAGAAGAACAGGACGCTCGGATCGTCGTAGAACGCATTTTGCGTCGCGTTTCCGTGGTGGTAGTCCCAGTCGATGATGAGGACTCGTTGGAACCCGTGGACCGTCTGGGCGTGCCGTGCAGCGACGGCGGCGTTGCTATAGAAGCAGAAGCCTTCTTCACGGCCCGTGTTGTTCGCGTGATGCCCCGGCGGCCGACTGGCGCAGAAGGCGTTCCTTACTCGGCCCTCGGCCACGGCGTCCACCGCGCCAAGGGCTCCCGCCACCGCCAGTTCTGCCACGCGCCCGCTCACCTCGATGCCGCGGACCGACTCGACGTGCTCAGAGGTGTGATGGGCCCGTATCGCGGACATGGGATCCGCGGCCAGGGCCAGGTCCACCACCTCCTGGTCGAGGCCACGCTCGGCGAACACCTCCATCATTCGGACCAGGCGGAGCGGTCGTTCCGGATGGACCTCACCTTGTCGCAGCGGCAGGACATGATCGAGGTACCGGGGGTCGTAGACCAGGCCGGTGCCGTCCGCCCGGCCCACGAAGGCCGGCAAGGCCGCCAGACCCAGGAGTCCCATTGAAGCGTCGGATACGAACTGCCTTCGTGTGGTCACGCGTGCCTCCTCGCAGGTCCCGGTTCCCGAAATCTACGACTCGGGCGATCCGCCGCCTCAGCTCCCAGGCCAGGGGAGACCCAGGGTGGGCCATCTGCAGGCCCGGGGAGACATCTTCGTAGCCAGGGACGCGACGGGGGCTGACCGCGCTCGACAACTCTTTGTCATGGTTTTGGTATCGTACTCCGCAGGCCGGACGACGGGGCCGTGGGCGTACGTGATGAAGGAGCAGGAAGATGAGATCGACGGGCTCAGTACCGTGGTCGTTGGAACTCGTGACGATCCTCGGGCTCGCGGCGGCGGGCACGTTGGGGTTGCCGCCCGGCGCCGAGGCCCAGGGACCTCCACCCGCGGTGCGGGAAGCCGTCGGTGCGCTCATCTCTACGCTCGAGAGCGGCGATGAGGAGAGCGCCCGCTTCTTCGTGGACCAACGGTTGAGCGACGCCTATCGGGAGCAGCTGGGAAACGGCGCGTTGGAGCACGTGCAGAGCCTCCAGCGGGCGACAAGGGAGGCACACGGCAACGCGGGCCTCGAGCGGGTGCCGGACGGGATGCGCCTGGTGCTGACGGGCCGCGAACGGGTGGTCCTCCAGCTCGACCTGGATCAGGAAACGGGTCGCTTCGACCGGGTCGAGGTGGTGGAGGCGGAGGCCAACGGGCGGGGAGCACCACGGTCCGACATGGCCAGGAGCGGAGAGCGCGCCGAGAGGGTCGACGACCACCTCATGGCCCTCGAGCTGCTCGGCACATCAGAGGAGAGCGCCCGTGCGTTCATGAACCAGCGCATGGTACCTGGACTTCGGGCCAATGAAGCAGAGATGCTCGAGACCCTCGCCGCAGTCGGCCGCGCCGTCGCGTCGGCGGGCATGATCGGCCTGAATTCCGCGGGGCCATACGAGGTACTGGTGCTTCGAGGTTCCGGTGCGGAGACGAGAGTCCGCGTCCTCGTTGCCGATGCACCGCCGTTCCTCATCGAAGAGTTGACAATCGAAAGCGGCGTGCGTGACTCCGAGCCCGCCAGACCGGTCCCGTGGGAGGAACTGGACGCCGAGTTGGAGCGGGCAAAAGACGAGTGGGGCTTCTCGGGAACGGTCCTCGCCGTCCGCGAAGGCGAGGTGGTCCTCCACGAGGCATACGGTCTTGCCGATCGCGAGGCGAATCGGCCGAACGGCCTCGAGACGATCTATGACATCGGCTCTCAACCCATCGACTTCACCCGGGCGGCGATCTGGTTCCTCGTGGAACGCGGCGCTCTCTCCATGGACGACCCCATCACCCGCTTCTACCCGGACGCGCCGGGGGACAAACGCGACATGACGATTCGCCATCTCATGGAGCACCAGTCCGGACTGCCGAACTTTCACCACACCGCGGCGGACCAGGACTGGGACCTGACCTGGATCGACCGGGCGGAAGCCGAACGGAGAATTCTCGCTCGTGACCTGCTCTTCGAGCCGGGGACCGATGTGGCCCCGTCGCACTCGGCGTTCGGTCTACTGGCCGCGATCGTCGAGCGAGCGTCCGGTCAGACGTACGAGGGCTTCCTTCGGGAGCACTTTTTCGAGCCCGCGGGCATGACCCGGACCGGGCCCTACGGAGACGATCTGGGACACCCCCTCGAGGCCTTCGCCACCGGGTACGGCGACTACGGCGTGGGGGAGCCCAACATCCCGCCCCATTGGGGACCGACCTCTTGGCTCATCAAGGGAAGCGGAGGGATGGTGTCCACTCCCCTCGACCTCTACCGCTTCTTCGATACGATCCGCTCCGGCGGGATCCTGACCGGTGAGGCCCTCGAAGGATACCTGACCCGGGGATCGTCCACAGGGGCGACGGACCGCGGCTTCCTGTTCATTCACGCATGGGCCGGGGAGAACTCCCGATCGATGATCCTCTGGTCCCAGAACGCGAAGCCCGACGACCCACAGGCGATAGAGCTCCGCCGCAGGCTGGCGGCCACCGTCGGTGCAAGGCTCGGCGGCGGCTGAGGTCCACGATGCGGTTCCCACGCTTTTCGACAACCCACGCACGGATCCTCGCCGGCACGGCCGGGCTGCTGAGCTGGTCGGGAGGAACAGCACACGCCCAGGCCGTCACCGACACCGCCTCAGTCATCGTCCGGACCGAAGGCCCGGCCGGACCGGTTGAGGGGGCCACGGTCAGGGTCGCCGGACTCAGCCGCATCACCGACCCTGCTGGAATGGCCCGTTTCCGTCTTCCGGCCGGCAGCTACGGAGTCGAGGCGGAGCGCATCGGATTTGCGTCGGCAAGCATGACCCTGAGACTACGCGCGGGCCGAGACACGACGCTGGTCCTCAGCCTGGAAGAAGAGGCCGTCGAAGCCGAAGGGATCGTCGTGACGTCAGGGCGCACGGAACGAAGGATCGAGGAGGAGCCACTTCGCATCGAGGCCGTGTCTCGGGAGGAAGTCGAGGAAAAGCTCCTCATGACGCCCGGGGACATCGCCATGCTCCTCAACGAGACCGCTGGACTCCGCGTGCAGCCCACGGCGCCGTCCCTTGGCGGTGCCAGTGTGCGCATCCAGGGTCTCCGCGGCCGGTATACGCAGATCCTCACGGACGGCATGCCGCTCTACGGAGGGCAGGCCGGAGCCCTCGGACCCCTCCAGGTGCCCCCCATGGACCTGGCCCGGGTGGAGGTCATCAAAGGGGCGGCTTCGGCGCTGTACGGGCCCACGGCCCTCGGCGGCGTCGTGAACCTGATCTCCCGACGTCCCGAGCCGGCTCGGGAGTTGATCCTGAATCAGAACACGTTGGACGGCACCGACGTGGTGGGTTGGCTGGCGGGCGGCTTCAATGAACGGTGGGGGTACACGCTGTTGGTCGGGGCACACCGCCAGGACTACGCGGACGTCAATACCGACGGGTGGGCCGACGTCCCCGAGTTCCGCCGCATCTCTCTGCGGCCCCGCCTCTTCTGGGAGGACGGGAACGGCGGATCGGCCATCCTCACGGTGGGGGGCATGATGGAGAACCGCTCCGGCGGCACCCTCCCCGGCGAGCGCACTCCGGCCGGCACCCCCTATCTGGAGTCCCTGGACACCCGCCGAATAGACCTGGGACTGTCGGGCCGGAAGCTGCTGGCCTCGGGCCGGATCGTTTCAGCGCGCTCCTCCGGGTCGATCCAGCGCCACGATCACTGGTTCGGCCCAACCCGGGAGGAGGATACCCACCGCACCGCCTTCGGAGAGGTGACCGTCGCCGGTGAGGACGGCCGACACCTCTGGGTCCTGGGCCTGGCTATCCAGCACGACGCGTACCGCCACGATGCCCTGCCGGCCTTCGCCTTCGACTATGCGGTGCCCGCCGTCTTCGCCCAGGACGAGATTCGGGCGTGGGAGTGG
>JAHEKK010000004.1 GCA_024638395.1 Gemmatimonadota bacterium
GTTCGGTGAGCCCCCCGAGGATCTCTCGGACGTCGCCACAAGCCCCCCTTTCCGCATGGACCTCCGCGCGGGTAAGGCGCACGTCCAACCAGACTTCTCTAGGGTTCGTTCCCCCCTCCTCTCGCACGAAGAAGCGATCCACGAAGAGGGACTCCGCCTCGTCGAAGCGGGCCACCTGGGCCAGCCGCTGGGCCGTCAGGTACACCAGGTCGGGTGACATGGACGACGGGTCGGGATGCCGCATGAGGGCGTTGGCCCGTGCGTCGGCGGTTGCGCCCATCGCACCCAGGGCCTCGTCGAGGGCGAAGTAGAGCCCCTCGTTGGTCGGGTCCACCTGAACGCCGGCGTCGAAGAGGGCTGCGGCCCGGGACAGGTCTCCTCCCCCCTGGAGGACCGCGCGCCCCATCATCCAATGAAGGGCCGGGATCTCTGGCCGCGCAGCGAGCACATGCTCCCAGTCTCCCAGGGCACGCTCAACCTGGCCGCCGGACAAGGCCCAGACGCCTCGGAGAAACCGGGCCGACGTGTCCTCCGGATTCCTCGAAAGCGCGGCCTCCAGGACGGGTCCGGTCTCGTGCCGGTTGGGAAACACGTAGCGGAGAGGCGCCGACCCGGCCCGTGACAGCGACGGGCCCGGGTCCCGGCCCAGAAAGCCCTCGTAGTAGGCCCGGTAGTAGTGGATCAGCGGATAGTCTTCCGGACGGGATTGACCGGGTTCCGACGCCACGTCGCCGCCGATCGGGTACTCCCGCGACAGAAGGGACAAGGCGTCCTCCACAAAGCCGAATCGCGCATATTCGACGGCCACCTCCAGGATTCGCTCCGGGTCTCCGGCCATGTGAGTCCAGAGACCTTCGTCGGCCCGGCCCTGCAGCGTGGCCTCGTACCGGGACTGGGAACTGGTGGGGTCCACGGATTGGACGGCGACAAGGACTCGACCGGCCTCGGTCGTTCGATTCATGTGACGGAGCACGGCCGCCTCCATCAAGCGCAGCCGGGTCGCGCCGGACTCGACATTGTCGGAAAGCAGGCCGAGGGCGAGGGTCAGCCGTCCTCCGCGGGCGTGGAGCGCCGCCAGATGGTAGCGGGACGCGTCCTCGAAGGCGCCAAACGCCTGGGACCGCTCCCAGGCGGACTGGGCTCCGACGGAGTCGCCCAGCGCCAGCAGCGCGTGACCCAGGTAGTACCAGCTTTCCAGGTCGGTGCTGACCCTCTCCGTCAAATGGCGGAGCCTTTCGACTGCGGGGCCGTAGCGCTTGAGCACCACGTCCAGCCGCCCGACCTCCCGCGTCAGGGACGCACTTCCGGGAAAGCGTTCCAGGCCGGCGAGGTACGTACCCCGGGCCCAAAGCCGACGCCCTTCCCGCTCCGCCTCGAGTCCCGCCTCGATCCAATCACCTTCGGATCGATCGGCCGGGTCAGGCCATCCGGCCTGAGGGACAGGCCCCACCGGGATGTCTTGGTCCACATCCCAAACACCCTCGGTATGGGAGATCACCCGATCTCCGGTGGCGGTCTCCAGCACCGCGGTGACGGGCTCCTGGCCCACGGTGGCCTGCGTGGCTTCGATGGAGATCACGGTCTCGGGCGCCGCGTCGACGGAGACCTCTCCCAGGGTGTCACCGCCCTGCACCAGGAGGGCCCGGGCCGGACCAATACGATCGACGACGTTGAACCGGGCCACGACACCGGCCTCGGTTCGACCAAGGTGCACCGCAGCCTCCTCGTTCCCCCGGCTCACACCTCCGAGCCCCCGGACGGGCACCCAGGTTTCAGAGAAGCGTATCCGTTCACCGGGTTCCAGGAAGGCGTATGTCTCCTGATTCCGAAACAGGCCCGCCTGAATCTCCACGTAGGCACTGCCGTCGTCGGAAAGGGCCTCCCTCCAGTCGAGGCCTCTCTCATCCCCCCCGAACGACCACACCTTCTTCGCCGGGAGGTCCAGGGGAGAGGAGTAGTGCACCACCCCGGCGTCGGTCCGGGGATGGTACACGGCCATGTACGGCTCACGGCTCCCGTGGCTGAACCTGGAAACCGGTCCGTACAGATGGTTCCCCACCACGCTGTTGTCCGTGCCTCTGGAATCGACGGGCCACGTATCGATATCGCGGAATCCGTGGGACGCCGAGTGGGTCATGGGGTAGAGGACCCGAGAGTCGTCCCACACCTGGACCGCGGCGTTGGTCCACCAGTAGAAGCGGTGTCGGAAGTCCGACCGGTTGTAGAGCGTCGTATGCTGCTCGAGGGCGGCCCGTCCCGGCCTGAGCCTGAGCTCCACCGTCCACTGGGTGCCCACGACCCGGTCCACGTTTCCAACCCAGACCGACCCGCTGCCATCGCCGTTACGGCGGTACGCGAAGTCGACGGGGGAGGTGCTCATCCAGTTGTGGGACACGGGATAGTTGAACTCGACCCCGAACGCCGCCCATGCCCCTCGGTAGCCGATCTTCGAAAGCTTGATCGAGGGGTTGGCGTAGAAGACCTCCTCGCCGTTCACCTTGTCGGTGCAGCTGTACAGGTGCCCGCCGAGCTCCGGTAGCACGGTGCAGCGGAGGTAGTCGTTTTCGAGGAACAGTGCCTTCCAGGCCCGTTCCCCCCGCTCCCCCGTGAGGTTGTCGCGAATCGTATACGGGTAGTTGATGCGAGGTGGATCGAAATACTCGAAGGGGGGATTCGGGTCGGGAGGCCCTTCCGAATACGTGGGCAAGGTGAAACGTCCCGCCCACACACGCACGTCGCTGCTCGGCCCCTGGGGTTCGACGACACAGCCGGCCGCGCTCAGGAGCAGAATCAAGGAAACCAGTCGTCTCATGAGCCCAATGTAGGGCTAAAGAGAGAGGGCGGCCCCGTGGGGGCCGCCCTACCTACTTCCTGCATGGAACCTGTTGATCGGCGCCGGGTCAGTCGGCTACGCGATCCTTCAGTCCCTTGGCCGGCTTGAACGCGGGATAGGTCTTGGCCGCGATTCTGATGGTCTCGCCCGTGCGAGGGTTGCGACCCTGGCGGGCGGAGCGGCGGCGGGTCTCGAAGGTGCCGAATCCACCGATGGTCACTTTGCGACCAGCGTCGAGCTCCACGGCGATGATCCCCTTGCCGGGGTCAGCCGTGAAGATGGTGTCGACCACATCGGACGCCTGGGACTGGGTGAGCCCGGTCTTCTTGGCGAGCTTCTTGGCCATCTCGGTTTTGTTCATTCCACTCTTCCTGTGGTTGTTCCCCGGCCTTGGATGGTGGACGACGGGGCTTTCGAATCGGGGCGCGCCGTTGCGCACCCTCGGGATCCAGCGCCTACCCGACACATAGTCTGAGGTAAAATGGCTCAAACTGGAAGATGCGTAATGGGAACGTGCGTTTTCGCCCGCCCCGACCTAGTGTGATGACTCGGGGGACCGAGACGCATGGACACCCCTTGTTCCAGCCGGCTCCAAAGTGGCCCGACCTGGACCCACCGCCCCTCTTGAACGTGCCCGCATCTCGATGAGAGCCGCCCTGTACGAAACCTTTCGAGGACCTGTCCGCGTGACCGAGGTCCCCGACCCCGAGCCCCCTCGAGGCGGCGTGGTGGTCAAGGTCGAAGCCAACGGAATCTGTCGCTCCGATTGGCACGGATGGATGGGTCACGATCCCGATATCACGCCACCACATGTACCGGGGCACGAGATCGCAGGGACGATAGAGGCCCTCGGCGAAGGCGTCACGCGATGGTCCGTCGGCGACCGGGTCACGGTGCCTTTCATCGCCGGCTGCGGCCGCTGCCGCCAGTGCCGTTCAGGGCATCAGCAAGTGTGCGATCATCAATTCCAACCAGGGTTTCATGGGTGGGGGGGCTTCGCCGAGCATGTCGCCCTTCATCACGCCGACCTGACCCTCGTGGCACTCCCGGATGGGTTGGATTTCGTCACGGCGGCCGGCCTCGGATGCAGGTTCGCCACCGCCTGGCGGGCGGTCGTGGCCCAGGGCCGGGTCCAGGTGGGTCAGTGGGTCGCAGTTCACGGATGCGGGGGGGTCGGTCTGGCGGCCGTGATGATCGCCAGGGCTCTGGGCGCGCTGGTGATCGCCGTCGACATCAAAGAGGAAGCCCTCGAGCTCGCGACCCGGGCCGGCGCGTCTGAAACCGTATTATCGGGATCCGGACGGGTCGGTGGACGGAAGGCGGTGGAAGAACCCGGGGGCCTCCCGGCAAAGGCGGGAGCGAGTGGGCCGAGCGTACCCGACGTGGCCACTTTGGTTGCCGAGGAAATCCGGGCGCGTACCGGCGGCGGCGCCCATGTGTCGCTCGATGCGCTCGGCCACCGCGACACCGCCCTGGCGTCCATGTCCTGCTTGAGGAAGCGAGGCCGTCACGTGCAAGTGGGCCTCATGACGGGCAGCCACGGCGAGACCCACGTGCCCTGGAGTCGATTGATCGGGCACGAGTTGGAGATCGTCGGGAGCCACGGGATGCAAGCCCACGAATATGACGAGATGCTGCGGGCCGTCGACGCCGGGTTCGTCGACCCGGGTTCTTTGGTGACGCGGACGGTGTCCCTGGAAGAAGGTGTGAACATCCTCATGGAGATGGACAACTATGACCTTCTCGGCGTCGCGGTCATTGACCGGTTCTGAGCCAACCGCAGCCCGGCCCGCCCGCTTCTGGTGGGCGGGCTTCGTCGCAGCGGCCGTCGGAGCCGCCGGCTGCGGGAATCCAGGGGACGAGGCACCCGGAGAGGCCATTGCGGCCGGACCCCCCTTCTCCCGTGTCCAGCCGGAGCTGTTCGACGAACCCGGGGCTCAGCCCAATGCCTGGGCAGACTACGACGGCGACGGGGACCTGGATCTGTTCGTCGGGATGCGCTATGGGCCCAACCGCCTGTACCGGAACGACGGCGGAACCTTCGAAGACGTGGCAGAGGCCGCGGGAATCGCCGACGCCGAAGATACCCGTGCGGCGGCGTGGGGAGACTACGATGCCGATGGGGATCTGGACCTCTATGTGGGTTTTCCGGCGGAGGTGGGTCAGCCCAACCGGCTGTATAGAAACGACGGCGGCCGCTTTGCCGACGTGGCCCAGCAGAAGGGGGTGGGGCTCGTGGGCACGACCCGTCAGCCGGCGTGGGTGGATTACGATGGGGACGGGGATCTGGACCTGTTCGTGGCCATGCGAGACCAGGCCAATCGCCTTTTTCGAAACGACGGGCCGGGCCGCTTCGCCGACGTAACGGAAGCAGCCGGCGTTGGAGATCCCCGAAGAACCGTGGGCGTCGTCTGGTTCGACTACGATCACGACGGTGATCTCGATGTCCATGTGTCGAATCAGAACGGCGACGAGGACGCGTTTCTGCAGAATCAGGGAGACGGCACCTTCCTCGACGTCGCGGCCGAGCTGGGCATGAACTGGCCGGGCAGAGGCGAGGAGTTCGGGAGTGTGGCGCCCGCTGTCACCGACTACGACAATGACGGCGATCTGGACCTGTTCATTGCGGCCTACGGTCCTGACGTCCTTTGGAGCAACGACGGTGACGGCACGTTCACGAACGTCACCGACCCAACGACCCTGGGGCAGGACTACCACTCCACCACGGCGGCCTGGGCGGACATCGATCACGACGGGCGCGCCGACCTGATCGTGACGTCCTACCTCGGCGACGAGGCGGAAGCGGAAGACCATCTCTTCCTGAACACGCCAGAGGGGTTCAGGAACGTCATCCCCCCTCTCCTCCTCGAGCGTGGTCCTTCCCACGGCGTCGCCTGGGCGGACTTCGACCGGGACGGAGACCTGGATCTAGCGATCGCGAACAACCACCAGGCCGAAGGCACGCATCACCTCTACCGAAACGAGTTGAATGCCGCCCTTTCCGGCCGGTCCATCCAGGTGACGCCCCTCGACGAGTCCGGCCATTGGACCTTGCCAGGCGCGGAGGTGCGCCTCCGGGATTCGAGTACGGGCGACCTCCTCGGGTCGCGTCTTGTCGACTCCGGAGGCGGCTACTGTTCCCAGGGAGCCGCGCCGGTCCATTTCGGGCTCCCTGCCGGCACCGAGAGCGTGGACGTGGAGCTCACGATCATTCGTGGTGGAGAGCGGATGGTCTTCGAGCAGGAGAGCGTCTCCATCCGCGAACAGGGGTCCAGCCCCCTGGTGTTCCAGATCAGGTAGGCGGCCTGGCAGTCGAACGGCCCTCACGGTCATCGAAACCGGTACCGTTCTCCGACAGCGGAGCCCCCGGCCAACCGTGGCGGATCCGGTCCCCACATCCCATTCTCCACGCCCGGCCACGTGGGAGGGCCGGACAACCCAGGAGCCTCCTTGGAATCGGTCACAGAGATCCTGATCCGATCCCGAGACCGGGACGAATCGGCCCGCGACGCGCTCTTCAGCCGACTCTACGACGAGCTCGCCCGAGTGGCACGAAGCCAGCTGGGCCGCCGGGACGGCACGTTGGAAACCGCCGGCCTCATCAACGAGACCTACATCCGTGTCGTCGACCAGGGTCGGGTGGGATGGGAAGATCGCTCACACTTCTTCGCCTATGCCGCCCGCGCCATGCGTCATGTGCTGGTGGATAGGGCCCGACGACGCACGGCCCAGAAGCGGGGAGGGGGGCAGCGAGCCGTCACATTCACGGAACGGGCCGGGCTGTCCGAAGACGAGCCCGAATCCATCCTCGAGCTCGACGAGGCTCTCGAAGCCCTGTCGAGAACCGATCCCAGGCTCACCCAGGTGGTGGAGTTGCGGTTCTTCGGAGGTCTCACGGAAGAGGACGCGGCACAGGTCCTCGGAGTGTCGGCGCGTACCGTCCGCCGCGACTGGTTCAAGGCCAAAGCCCTCCTCCACGAAGCCCTGACACGCGCCAACGATGAGTGACGTCTTTCCGACCGGGCCGGACCCCCTGGACGATATCCTGGACCGGCTCCTGGATTTGCCGCAGGAGGACCGGCACCAGCTCCTGGATCGAGAGCTCCCGGCAGGCTCCGAGGGGCGCGCGCGGATCGAAGCCCTGTTGAAGGCGAGCGAGGCGGGCGGCGCCGCACTCGACCGGGCGGAACAGGCCGTTCGCCAGATTCTGGCCCACCCGGAGTCCGAGGATTCCTCCGACCTACCCCCGACCATCGGGGGCTTCGAAATCCTGCGCCGCTTGGGTTCAGGCGGCATGGGCACCGTCTATCTGGCGCGGCGCAGGGGCGACGGGCTGGATCGCGACGTTGCATTGAAGGTGGTGGGGCGCACCGGCGAGGAGCCGGCCCGGGAACGCTTCAGGGCCGAGCAGCGGATCCTGTCGCGCCTCGAGCATCCCAACGTGGCACGACTCTACGAAGCCGGCATCGACGAGCACGGCGCGCCCTACTTCGTCATGGAATACGTCGACGGCCTGACCATCGACGACTATGCGGACCAGGAGGGGCTCACCCTCGAGGAACGGGTCCGGCTCGTGCGGCAACTCGCTGATGCCCTGGCCTATGCACACCGAAACCTCATCGTCCATCGCGACGTGAAGCCGAGCAACATCCTGGTCACGGCCGACGGGATCGTGAAGCTCCTGGACTTCGGGGTCGCGAAGCTGCTGGAGGCGGAGCCGGACAGGGACCACCCCCCGCTGACCCGGCCCGGGGCTCCACTTCTGACTCCGGAATACGCCAGCCCGGAGCAGATCCGAGGAGAGCCGGTCACCACCGCTGCAGACGTGTATGCCACCGGCGTCCTGCTCTATGAGCTCCTGACGGGGGTGCGGCCGTACGAATTCACCAGCCGTTCTCCGGTCCACATCGAGGCCGTGATCTCCGGTACGGAGCCTCGGCGTCCGTCGGCAGCGGTGACGGGGGCCGGAGCCCGGGCTGCGGAGGCTCGTCGATCCGTCCCTTCGAAGCTGGCGCGGTCCCTGTCCGGGGACCTCGATTGGGTCCTGCTCAAGGCGCTCCGAAAGGAACCCGAGGCGCGGTACGGCTCCATCCAGGAGCTTTCCGAAGACCTGGACCGCTACCTGCGGGGCCAGCCCGTACTGGCCCGCAGGCCGACCCCTTGGTATCGGACGCGCCGATTCGTAGGCCGGAACCGGGGCCCCGTGGCCGCCGTGGGACTCATCATCGCGAGCCTGACCCTGGGGCTGGCGGGAACCCGGTGGCAGGCCGATCGGGCAACGCGAGAGGCTGAACAGGCCAGCCGCGTCAAAGAACTGGTGGTCGGCCTGTTCGAGGGGGTGGCCCCCGACGTAGCCCAGGGACGACAGGTCACGGCCCTGGAGCTCCTCGAGCAGGGGCAACGCACGCTCCTCACCGGTCTGGAGGACGAGCCGGAGGTTCGGACCGAACTGCTCAACATCCTGGGTGGGGTGTACACGTCGCTCGGTGAGTACACCCGGGCTGAACCACTCCTGGATTCCGCCTTGGCCGTGGCCGAAGCTCTGGGCGACGAGACCCTACTGCTCTCGGCCCTCGCCGCCATGGCCGACCTCCGATATGCCACGGGCGAGTACGAGGAGGGAGAAGCCCTGGCCCGGCGTCGCCTGGACCTGCAACGGCGGGTCGATCCGGACCCCAGCACGGCGCTGGCGGCGGCCATGACCGACGTCGCCACCTTCCTGTCGTCCACGGCCCGGTACGAGGAAGCGGAGGGGCTGTTCCTGGAGGCCCTGGAGCTGGACAGGGCCCTTGGCGCAGCCGACAAGGAGGGACAGGACTGGAACAGCTTGAGCATCCTCCGGGCTCGCCGTAGCGACTACGACGGGGCCATCGAAGCGGGCAGGTCCGCCGTGGCGGCTCACCGTCGTCATGCCCCCGGTGACAACACCGGGATCGCCACGGCCCTGGCAACCCTCGCATGGGCCCTGGACGGAAAGGGGGAATTCGGCAGTGCGGACTCCGTCTACCAGGAGGCGCTGGCCATCCGGCGCCGGATCCTCGGGGACTCGCACCCCCACACGGCCATCCTGCTCAACAACCTCGGCAGCATGCGCCAGAAGGAGGGCCGGCTCTCCGAAGCACGAACCCTGCACGAGGAGGCGCTGGCCCTCCGCCGGGGGATCTTCGGAAACGACCACCAGGACGTCGCCGCCAGCCTCAACAACCTGGCCATCGTCGACTACTACGAGCAGAACTACTCGGGTGCGGAGGTCGCATTCAGGGAGGCCCTCCGGATCTTCCGTCTCAACCTCGCCGCGGACCACCCCAACGTGCTGACGGGAACGAACAACCTGGCCGCAGTGCTCCGTGAGCAAGGCAAGCTGAACGATGCGGAGGCCCTCTTCCGGGCGACGCTGGATGATCGCATGCGGGTTCTTGGGCCGAACCACCACGATACGGGCGGCGCCTACAACAACCTCGGAGGCGTTTTGCGCCTTCAGGGACGGCCCGGGGAGGCGGCAACGGCCCACCGCCAGGCCATCGAGATCTTCGAAACCAACCTCACCGCCGACCACCCGGATTTGGCAAACTCACGGCTGAGCCTGGCCAGAGCCCTCCTGGATCTCGATCGCCCGACCGAGGCTCTCCCCGTCCTGGAACTGACGTGCCCCACCTACACCACGCGATTCGGACCGGGTCATTCTTCGGCCGCCGGTTGTCAAGCGGCCATCGGACTGGCCCTGGCGGGCGCAGGACGCGACGCGGAGGCACGCCGGATCCTCGAGGTGGCCGTCCCCATTCTGGAGGAGGAGCAAGCCGGTCAGGAATGGACGCTCCGGGGACGAGAAGCCCTGAACCGGATGTCGCGCTGAGCGATGCGGCCGATCCTGGCCCTGGCCCTCATTCTCGGCGTCGCCTGGCTGTTCAGCGAAGACCGCCGACGCATCTCCTGGCGCATCGTAGCCTGGGGCCTGGGGCTCCAGGTGTTGTTCGCCCTGGTCATTCTCAGGACGGAAGCGGGCGCCTGGCTGTTCCGCGGGGTGAACCAGTCACTCCAGGCCCTCCTTCGCTTCTCCGAAGCGGGCTCGCAGTTCATCTTCGGCGATCTGGTGTTCAACCGGGTTCCCGTCGGCGCCGGGACGGCCGGCGGCAACGCGCCGATCACCCTGGAACCGGGGGCCGTCGCCACCACCGGCGCCTACTTCGCCTTCCACGTGCTCCCGACCATCATCTTCGTCGCTTCGTTGATGACCGTCTTGTATCACCTGGGAATCATGCAGCGGATCGTGGGAGCCCTGGCCTGGGTGATGCGACGCACGATGAGAACGTCGGGAGCCGAAACCCTGGTGGCGGCGGGCAACGTGTTCGTGGGCCTGATGGAAGCACCCCTCCTGGCGAAGCCCCTGCTGAACCGCATGACCCGGTCGGAGCTCATGGCCGTCATGACGGCCGGCCTCGCCACGGTGTCGGGCAGTGTCATGGCGGCTTTCGTGGGCATGCTCTCCGGGTACTTCCCCGACATCGGTGGGCACCTCGTCGCCGCCTCCGTGATGTCGGCCCCGGCCGCTCTCGTGCTGTCCAAGATCATGGTCCCCGAGGAGACGGCTCTCCATTCCTCCGACCCGGCACCCATCCTCGTGGAGAGGGAAGACGTGAACGTCATCGAGGCCGCGGCTCGGGGCGCGTCGGAGGGACTCTGGCTGGCCCTCAACGTGGCGGCCATGCTCATCGCCTTCCTGGCCCTGCTGGCCATGGCCAACGCCATCACCGGATGGGCGGGGAGCATCGCGGGGGTGGAGGAGCTTACCCTCGAGGGTATGCTCGGCCTGGCCATGGCTCCCGTGATGTGGCTGGTCGGGATCCCGTGGCATGATGCGGTCTGGGTAGGTGAACTCGTGGGCATCAAGACCATTCTCAACGAGTTCGTCGCCTTCCTTCGCCTGGAGTCGATTCTCGAGGGGGGCCAAGCAGTGCCGGAACGCACCGTCATCATCACCACCTACGCCCTGGCCGGCTTCGCCAACTTCGGGTCCGTGGCCATGACGATCGCCGGCATCGGGGGCGTCGCCCCGGACTCCCGGCGAACGCTGGCGGAGCTGGGCCTGAAGTCGCTGGCGGCGGGGGCCATGGCGGCTTTGATGACGGCCGCCCTCGCTGCGCTCCTCTTGTAGCGACGGAATCGCCACGATGATCCTGGTTCTGGGGACCGTATCCATCGACCGAATCGAGACACCCGGCGCCGACCCGTGGGAGGGCGCCGGCGGGTCCGCCCTGTACGCGGCCGCGGCCGCCGTCTCCCATGGCGCGGTCCGGACACTGGGCGTCGTGGGCCACGATTACCCCGCGGCGAAGCTCACTCCTCTGAAGCAGGCCGGCGTGGACCTGGGAGGCCTGCGGCCCTCGCCGTTTCCGTCACAACGCTGGCACGCCCGGTACGACGACGGCGGGCATCGTGAAACCGTGTCCAGCGACAGGCGCATCCTCGAAGGATTCAGGCCAGACCTGACCGGGTCCGAGCAGGCTGCGGCGGCCCTGTGCCTCGGGGCCACG
Source organism: Gemmatimonadota bacterium (assembly GCA_024638395.1). GTDB lineage: Bacteria > Gemmatimonadota > Gemmatimonadetes > Longimicrobiales > Gaopeijiaceae > JAHEKK01. Next base: position 11,365 of record JAHEKK010000004.1, read on the forward strand.
GACCCCGCCATCCAGCGGCATGTGCTGACGGAGTGGCTGGCCCACGGCAAGGCTCCGGCCGGAATTCCAGCCGGCCCCAGCCTCGGCGGGGCCGAAGCCCCACTTCGCGGCCGTCTCGTAGCCCTGGACTCCATGCTCCACTGGACCCTGGAAAAACGGGAGATTCTCCTGGCGCTGTTGCCCTTTCTCACCGTGCTCTTCGCCACGACGGAAGAGCTCCGGGTACTGGCGGATGATCATTCGCCGGAAGCCGCCGCCCGCGGTCTCTTGGGTCTCGGACCGCTGTTGGTGGTCGAAAAGCGCGGGGCACGGGGCGCCCGCGCCTTTGGTAGGCCGTCGGCCGGACCCCTGGTCCAACCCGGGCCATCTCAGCCTACGCTCCGCCCCTCACAAGTACGAATCTGGGAAGTCCGGGCGGTCCCGACCGAGGCCCTCGACCCGTCCGGGGCCGGTGATGCCTTCTGTGGCGGCTTCGTCGGTAGATGGCTGGCCGCCGCCGGTCCCGGGCATCTCACCGATTTCCCCGGGTTGGTCGAGGACTGTCTCCTCGCCGGCGCCGTAGCCGGCGCGAAGGCCGCATCGTCGAGGTCGTTCCACGGCTTGGTCTGACGGACGCGGGTGCGGATGCCCCTCACTGGACAAGGCTGAACGCGCTACCCGCGCCCCGCCCATGGGCCGGCCGCCATGGGTCAACAACTTGCGGTCGTCTGGATCCTCCCGTTTTGTGTCGCCGGACCGGACCCACCACGCTGAATGGGCGTCGGGCACCCGGACGCTTCGCCAGGAGGTGCTCGAGGAGCGGCTCAAGGCGTCGGGTGGCAAGGCACGATCCCAACTCGGGCGTGACGCCTACACTTTGTGGCACTTCCCTCTGGTAAGCGGCATCATCGCCCTTGCCGTCGGGTTCGAGGCCGCCTTTCATCCGGGCGACTACTCGACCGGCCAGGTGGCTGCGGCGGTGGGCGTCGGCCTCGCCTTGTTCCTGTTGTCGACGGCCGGGGCCCTATGGCGGGCCGAGCGATGTGTGCTCTGGAACCGACTCATCGTATTGGGCCTGACGGTCGGAGCGGTTACGGTCGCCTCATCGTCGTCGCCCATTGCCCTCCTGAGCGTAGCATGCGGCGGCCTGGCGGTGATCGTCGTCATCGAACAGGTCACCGTGCGAAGGAAGCTGGCCGCCCGCTGACGGGCGGCCCTTCCCGGCGACGTCCGTCACCAACCCAACCAGGTACACGCCGGCTCGAGAGTCCGGATCCACCGGCTTCCACGGATCGGTAGCGCAGCCGGACCGCTCCACGACAGGCTCGGCACACCCAACCAGTCCATGGCGGGGCTCCCGATAGGGGCTCCCGGCGGCGCGTCGGGTGCGTCCGGCATGTTCCACGACTCCGCCGGCCGGTCCTGGAAGCGCTCGATGTCCTCCGCCAGGAGAGCGAAATGCGCCGCCGCCGCATCTCCGCCGGCCGATCGCTCCGACGCCTCCCTTCGGACCTGCCACAGTCGCTGGGACGCAAGAGCCCGGACCTGGGGCATAGCGGCGGAGCCGGCCAAGCCGATCAGTCCGTCGACGACCACCCGGCTCACGGCTCTACGGACCTCCGCCTCATAGGGATCATCGCCGGCCTCAGGCTCCCCCACCTCGATGAGTGCATCCATGGCATCGGCCAGGCCCGGAAGCTCGGGATTCAGCGCCGCCTGCTCCACCAGCCGGGCGGCTCGGGTCGGATCCAGAACCTGGGACACCACGTGTCCGGCGGCGACGACGGCCGGCGTGATCGCATCGAACGCGTCACCCGTGTATCTGGGGAAGAGCTCACGGTTGCGGCCGTAGCCGGGTGGGCGGGGGGGGATACGGCCCAAGGCGTCGCGGGGCACAGTCAGTTCCGACGGTTGGATCGCCCGGACCAGGGCCGCCAGGGCTGCCCGCTGCTCCCGGGCTGGTGCGTGCCCCACCGGATCGAGACCGTCTCCCCGGGACGCGTAGGTGTAGTAGAGCCCGCCAAGGACCGAGGCCGCCGCGTCGACCTGATAGCGGTGGTGGAGATACAGGGGCACCATGACCTCTTCGAGCTGGGCGAGGGGGGTCCCGTTCTTCACCGCCGCCTCCCCGAAACGGTCCAGGGCTACCCGACGGACATCCAGCATGCGTTGGAGCTCACCCCCGGCATCGGTGCCGTTGGACCATTGGTCGGCCCGGGCGTGGGTGTCGACGTCCTGGTTCGTGTAGAACCGGACGTCGTCTTCCCAGGCTTCGTCGAGGAGTCTGTCGAGTGCGGCCGATTCGTCCGTACCGGACGGGAACTGGGCGTAGCCGTAGGTAATGGCCACCCGGTCCCATTCCCCGATGTCCACGTCGTAGACCTCGGAGAAGTCGAACGCGCCGTTCTCGTAGGTGATCAGGGGGTGCGGATAATCCATCACCGAGATCCGACCCGCTTCGGAATCGTAGTAGTTGTGCGACAGTCCCAGGGTGTGGCCGACTTCGTGGGCCGACAGCTGCCGGATCCTGGCGAGAGCCCAGGCCTCGATCTCGGGAACGTCCTCGTCGCCGTTCGCATAGGGAGAGAGCAGACCCTCTGCGATCATGTAATCCTGACGGACCCGGAGCGATCCAAGGGTGACGTTCCCTTTGAGGATCTCACCCGTCCGGGGGTCGGTGATGGACCCGCCGGTGCTCCAACCCCGCGTAGACCGGTGCACCCAGTTGATCACGTTGTAGCGGACGTCGTGACTGGAGACGTTCTCCGGTCTGATCTCGACCTGGAAGGCGTCCCGGAAGCCCGCGGCCTCGAAGGCCTGATTCCACCAACGGGCGCCGTCCAGCAGGGCCGAGCGGATGGGCTCCGGCGTGCCAGGATCCAGGTAGTAGACGATGGGTTCGACGGGATCGCTGAGGGCAGCGCTTGGGTCCCGCTTCTCCAGGCGGTGGCGCCGGATGAAGCGCTCGGTCATGTCGGTCCCGAGTGGAGCGGAGTAGTCCATGAAGGAAGACGCCCCGTATCCGGCCCGGGGATCATGAGCCCTGGGGGTGTATTCCCCCAGCTCCGGAAGCTGAATGAAGGAGTGGTGCATGCGGATGGTGGGCGACGAGCCGTCTGCAGCTACATCGCCGACCCCCTGAAACCCATCGGCGTCTCCCCCGCCGAAGCCGCCCCGCCCCGAGCCCCCGCCCTGGAGTACGAAGGTGAGAGAGGCCTCCATCTCCGTGTTCTCGGGGAAGTTCATGACCATGGGCAGGTAGACGGAGCTCCTGCTCTCATCGAGACGGTATGTCCCGGGTCGCATGCGTCCGGCAAACCCGGCAATGTCGTTGAGGAGGAACGGGGTGAAATCCACCAGCACCCGGTCTCCCGTCACCGCCCCCGCGGTGAATCCCCAGAGGGTCGACGGGGCGAACGCGTCCTCGACGGCCTTCCGTTCCGCCGGATTGTCGGCTGTGGCCCGGAAGTCGTAGTTGGGTTGGACCATCAGGACTTTGGGCCCCACCCGGTGGAAGCGAACGACCCTGGACCCCGCCGTCTGCCCACGATCGATTCCCAGGTCATTGGAGCCCAGTCCGGCGCCGATGCCCGTGGCATGGAGCACGTCCTCGTCCCATCGACCGATCTCGAGCCAGATCGTTCCCGTGGCGTCGTCCCAATAGATGGGCATGAAACCGTCCATGCGCTCCATCGAGGTCGTCTTCTCCTCGATGGTGGGGGGCGGAGAGGTTTCACCCCGGTTCTGGGCCGAAGCGTGCAGGGGCAGGGCAATGAGTGCGAGGCCGAGGGCCACGGACGGTCGAGTCATGGGTTCGTTCTCCCGAGATGTTTCGTGGACACTGGGCCAGTCTGGGACGCATAGAGCGGGTTGCCAAGGCGGCCACCCGGAAATGATCCCTGGCGCGCAGCCCAGTGGCTGAACATTGTTGGGCACCCCCAGCACCTCTCTGGTCACCCGCCTGCCCGGCTCTGAGTCGGGACTGGACGGACGTACATGATGGCAGAGAACTCCGGACCGGCGGCCCGGGAGCCCGTCGAGGCTCAGCGCATCGGCCCCTACCGCTTGCTGGAAGTGCTCGGCGAGGGCGGAATGGGAGTCGTGTGGCTTGCCGACCAATCGGAGCCCGTCAAACGACGGGTGGCGCTCAAGATCATCAAGCTGGGAATGGACACCAAAGAGGTGGTCGCCCGCTTCGAGTCCGAGCGTCAGGCCCTGGCCGTCATGGACCACCCCAACATCGCCCGGGTCTTCGACGCGGGGGCCACGGACACGGGTCGCCCCTACTTCGTCATGGAATGGGTCCACGGGATTCCGGTGGACGAGTACTGCGACAACAACAAGCTCAACACCGAAGCCAGGATCCGCCTGTTCCTGAAGATCTGTGAAGCCGTGCAGCATGCCCATCAGAAAGGCGTGATCCACAGGGACCTGAAGCCGTCGAATATCCTGGTGACGGTCCAGGACGATCAGGCCGTGCCGAAGGTGATCGACTTCGGCATTGCCAAGGCCATGGGGCGCGACCTCAGCGACCACACGGTGGTCACCACCATGGGTCAGATCGTCGGAACTCCCGAGTACATGAGCCCGGAGCAGGCGGACTCCTCAGGGATGGACGTGGACACCCGCACCGACGTCTACTCCCTCGGAGTCACCCTCTACGAGCTCCTCGTGGGAGCCAGGCCCTTCGACTTCCACGCCAAGGCCGACTTCGCCCTGGGCATTAAGATCCGCGAAGCGGCCGTCCTCAAGCCCAGCACCCGGCTTAGCCGCCTGGACGCCACCCAGGACGTGCTGGCCCGGTACCGGGGAACGACCGCCGACGGCCTGAAGAAGGAACTGAAGGGGGACCTGGACTGGATCGTCCTCACGGCCATGGAGAAGGACCGAACCCGGCGGTATCAGACCGTCAACGCCCTCTCCATGGAACTGAAGCGGTACCTGGAGGACGTGCCTATCGTGGCGCGTCCACCCAGCGTGGCCTACCGGGCAGGGAAGTTCATCCGGCGGAACCGAGGCCCGGTCATCGCCGCGACGATCGCTTTCGTCGGTGCCGTGGGTGGAGCGGTGGCGGCTTCCGTGGGATTCGTCAGGGCCCGGGCGGCCGAGGCCGTGGCTCAGGAGGAAGCCGCAACGGCTCAACGGGTATCGGATTTCCTGGTCGGGCTGTTCGAGATCTCGGACCCCGGTCAGGCTCAGGGGGACACGATCACAGCCCGGACTCTCCTCGAGCAGGGAGCGAACCGCATCAGGACCGAGCTACGGGACGAACCCCTGGTCCAGGCCCGCCTCCTTGCAACGATCGGACGGGTGTATCAGACCCTGGGCGTGTACGACCGGTCGGGCAGCCTCCTCGAAGACGCCCTGGCCATCCGGGAACGGGAGCTGCCGGGGGGTGACCTGGAGGTTGCCGAGACCCAGTACCTCCTCGGACATACGCGCCGCCGGGAAGGGAATCACGAGCTCGCCATGGTGTCGTACCAGTCGGCCTTGGCAGGGGCCGAGGGCGTAGAAGGTACCGAACGGCTCGTGGCCGGGATCAAGTCGAGCATCGGGGTCACCCATCTCGCCCAGGGTCAGTACGAGGACGCGGAACGGTGGCTTCGGGAAGCCCTGGCCACCCGAGAAGGACTCGACGACGAAACGGCCCTCGCCCAGACCCTGAACGACCTGGGCGGCGTGTACCTTCGAAGCGGAAACATGGATAGCGCTTCCCACTACCTGTCCAGGTCACTGGCCATTCGAGAGAGGATCCTGGGCGATGGGCATCCCGATCTGGCCGCCGGATACCTGAACCTGGGGGTGAGCCACTGGTTTCGCGAAGATTATCCGGCGGCTGAGGAAGCGTACGAGCGAGCCCGGGTCATCTACGAGCGATCACTCCCGCCCGGGCATGATCGTATCGCCCGGGTGTACAACAACCTGGGCGAGACGAGTTGGATCCAGGGGAACCTGGACGAGGCAGAGTCCAGATTCCGTCACGCACTGGAGTTGAAGCAGGCCGCCCTCACGCCGGACCACCCCGACCTGACGAGTACCCAGGTCGGCCTGGCCAACGTTTATCGTGACCAGGGTCGTTTCCAGGAAGCCGAATCCCTGTACCGCACGGCTCTACGCATCCGAACCGCGGCCTATGGGCCCGAGCACCGGCAACTCGTCGAGGTCCTCGAAGGCCTGGCCACCGTGCTGGATCAGCAGAACAGGGCCTCCGAGGGAGCCACCCTCCGTGCACGGGCGGACGCCATACGGGGAACCTGACGTCCGCCGGAACCCGCCTCGGTCGATCATGGTCCGCCCTCGCCCACGTCCACGTCGGGGTCGATGATGACGGTGTAGTTGTCTCCAAGCACCGAACAGTACACCACAATGTCGTACTGAAAGCGCTCCCCCTCGGGATTGATGGGCCGTGGGTTCTGCCCGCCTGTTGTCCGAGGCGGCACCTGCCGGAGGAGCCGGCCACTCCTTGCGCCACGGTTGGGGCCGCGTCCGTTCCCCGCGTGACGGTCCAGCCCGAAGGGCCAGCGGGCCCGCTGTTTCGCCTCGACAATCAGGGAGTCGGCGTCGCTGGAGGCGTCGTCGAGCACCCAGAGGATCTCCGAGTTCGTCGCGGGATCGTCCGTGGGTAGAGGCAGGTGGACCGTCCACGGATTCACCGACACGAAACCGAGGCTTCCGTTGCCGACGCACTGGGCCACCACCTGGACCGTGTCGGTCGGGGGGTCCTGGGGAAGAACGGCATCAGGGGCGGCGGGCGGCGCCGACACGAAGCCCAGGACCGCCACGCCCAGGGGAACACCCCAGGCCAGATGCCAAGTCTTGGGCAACCGCCGCGGGCTCCGGCGATTGGGGGTGGGGGGCATGTTCGGGGTCATGGGTGCCTTTTCCTTGTCACTGGTGAGGTTGAGGTATCGGTTCACGCCGGGGGCCACTGCTGAGAGCCTCCGGGCTGGAAGGTCGGAAGGGCATGAGGTCCGGTCGGCCCGAACCGCTCGATGAGGCATCGCCGGCGGGGTCCGGCATACGGAACTGGTTGCACGGCCAGCTCCTGCGGGTTTCGGGATCCAGGGGATCACAGAAATGGAAGACGACCCGCCGGTCCCTGGCGTGGGAGGCGCGCGTGCCTTCCGTGCTGACGGGATCCAGCTCGCCCCGTGACCGTGTGATGGTCCGCGGGTTCCAGATGCCCAGAAGGTCCAGGAACGACCGGACGGACTCGGCCCGCCGCGCACCCAGACGATCGTTGTAGTCCGTGGCGCCCACGGTGTCTGCGTGTCCGACGAGCGCGATGTGGATGCGCGGGTCCATATCGCGGAGCTGCTGGGCGATCTGGATCAGGTCGGCCCGGGCCCGGGTGTTGATGCTGGCACTGTCGAAGTCGAAGTACACCACCGCAGGCGTCGGCTCGTCGGTGGGGGCAACCGTGATTCTGAGGGTATCTGCCTTCACGAGGGGGCCACCCCCGACCAACCCTACGTGAGTGTAGACGCCGCCGTAGGGGAACAGGATTCTGACGCTGTCTTCCCGGGGCACTTCGGGATCGAACCCTTCGGGCACCTCCCAACGGACCACGCCACCGGTCTGGACTCCGTCCCCGCTGGCGTCGACGAACGTAGCCGACGGCGGGATGACCTGCTCCACGAATCCGTCTTCGAGGCGCCCGGGACCGTGGTAGGTACTCCGGACGGCGGCGTGGGGGCCGTACAGGTCCACCGACAGCCGCCGGGCCGTGACCTCTGTCGTGAGTTCCGCTATGGCCCCTTCGGCATCCGGGTCGAACTCGCTGTCGGCCGCGGCCCGGTGGCGGTAGGTACCGGGCCGGTCGTAGGCGATCTCCACCTCCAGGAGGTGCTCCTCTCCGGGCCCTACGAGAGCCAATGTCGGCCAGGTCAGGACACCGGTTTCCTCCGTGGCCTCACCACTTACCCGGACCAGCCGTGCGCCCGTGGCAAGATCGAGGCGGAGGTTCACATCCCGGGCGTCACCGTTCCCCAGGTTGTGCAGGCGGACGTAGTACAGAATCGTGTCGGCCACGATCCCGTGGCCGGGCCCGTACATCTCCAACCGCACATCCGCGGCCGAGCCGACCACGGTTGTCAACTCGTCCCGTGCGCCTGCGAACCGGGGACTGGTGGTCACCCGGTTGAGATACCGGCCGTCCTCGCCATACGAAACCTGCAGTGTATCCTGGATTGGAGCGGTCCCAGCGCTCAGTTCCACGGCAGGCCAACGGACGACTCGGCCCTGGAGCTGACCGTCCCGGCTAGCGGAGACGAAGGTTGCACCGGCGGGAAGGGAATCCTCCACCACGACGCCCTCGACGGACCCGGTGCCCTCACGGCCCAGCGTGACCAGATAGGTCACCACCTCACCCGCCCGGGCCGACGAGGGCCCGTCCAGATCGAGGGTCGGGATGGCGCCCAGGACCTGGGTGACTACCGTATCGGCCGACGGAAGACCCTGCTGAGCCGACGAGATGGCGATCACCTGGACCGGACCGGCGGTAGAATAGGTGAGGCGGAAGGGTCCGTGGATCTCACCTCCGACGCCCAGGACGTCTTCGGTCCAGATCAGCGAATCTCCGACGATGGCCGCGCCGCTTCCCACCGTATCCACGGCCGCGCCCACGGGAATCGAAACAGCCAGCCTGGCATCCGCGGCGGCTTGGGGACCCCGGTTCACGACCACCGCATCATACGCCGCCGAGCGGCCCGTACCCACGACACCCGGGCCGTTCAGCATGACCAGGACACCCTCAGAAGGCCACTCGGGGATCCGTTGGCCGCCAATGGGCGGCGGTAGACCACGTCGGATGTCGACCCGCGTCGCTGCGAACGCCCGATTGTTCTCCGGCACCAGATCGGAGGCCGAAGTCACGTGGGCATTATTGGCGTACAGGCCCGGGCGGGCGTGGGTCACTCGATAGGTCAGGAAGGCTTCTTGACCCGCGTTCAATTGACCCAGGGACCACCGCAGCTCGCCCTCGGTCTCCAGCGCTCCACCCGTCGAAGACACGATCTCGGCCCCCGCCGGAACGGAATCCACCACCGAGACGTCCCGGGCCACACCGTTCCCGCTGTTGATGACCCACAATGCGTATTCCAGCGTGTCCCCGGCGGCAGCCATCAGATTGCCGAACTTGTGGATTCTCACGTCGGCGGGAAGACCAACGAGGGACTCGATCCGGTCGGTGACCGTGTAGCCGTCGGCACTGGCCATGGCAACGGCGGGATACACCCCGTCCTCGGCGTACGACACACGGAGGGTGTCGAGGCGGGTCCCACCGCCCAGCAGGGTGTCGATCTCGGGCCACCGGGCCACGTCGCCCTCGTCGACCACGCCGCGGCTGCCGCCGACGATCGTGCCACCCGGAGCCACCGAATCCTCCACCACCACGTAGGGCGCCGGCCCCGATCCACGGTTGTGGGTACGGATCACGTACTCCACCGACCGGCTGCCGTCCAAGACGGTTCCGGTGATGTCCACATCCAGATCCCAGTCGAACACTTGTGTCACCACGGTGCGCCGGTCCGACTCGGAGCGGTCGTCGAAGTCCGTGAACACCCGGGCCTCCATGGGATACAGTCCCACGCTGTCGAACACGACCCCCAGCTCCAGGGCCCGCTCATCGCCGGGGGGAAGCGAACCGAGGGACCAGGCCACGCGGCCACCGAGCTCGTTCGCTGACGTGTCCGCTACGACCACCCGGCCACGGGGCGGCACGTGGAGTTGGAGCCGGGCGTTCCTGGCGGTCCCGGGACCCTCGTTCAGGACGTTCAGGTAATACGTGACCGTGTCCCCCGTGACGGCCCGCGTTCGGCCCTGGAAGGTCAGCCGGGCGTCTGCCGGCAGGCCGACCTCGATCTCGTGATCGTCCCGGTCGGGCACGATGGGGGCGTTCACGCGGCCCACGTTCGTGTACCGACCCGCGAGGGGGTACGTGACCACCAGGCCCACCGTCATGCTGTCGCCGGCGGCGAGGGGCCGTGGCGGCCACACCACAACCCCGTTTTCGTACACCCCGTCCTGATCCGCTCGGCCGAACACGGCCCCCACGGGCAAGGAGTCCGTCACGACGACCTGTTCCGCGTCACGGGGTCCCTCGTTCCAGACCGTGATGGAATAGGCCACGGAATCGTCGGGCAGAACGTCGTCGGGTCCCGACTTCTCGATGCGGAGGGCGTAGGGCACGACCTGCGTGGTGTTGCGATAGGCGTTGTTGCCGAGCTGCGGATCGGGTGACCGGCCCTCCACCTGGGCGACGTTCACGACCTGGCCCGTGTCCGGGAAGGCCACCCGCACGTACTGGGACGGACCGAGACCCGGCTCCAGGTCCCCGAGACGCCACCGAACCGTGTCACCCACGAATTCGGCCCCTTCACTCGCCTCGAGAACCTGAGAGCCCGGCGGCAGCTGATCTTCGACCTCCACGGACCGGGCCCGGTTCGGTCCGTCGTTCCTGGGGAAGACCCAGTACTCGGTCGGGCGATCCACCACCGTCCGCTCTGGCCCGATCTTCGAGACCGAGATATCGGCCGCCGGAATGGGCGGGTCGACCCGGTCGCCCCAGAGTTGGTCGATCTTGTACCCCACCCGGACGTAGAACCCCTGGTCGGTAGGCTGATCCGGCAGGAAGTCGTCCTCGATGAAGCCGAAGGCGTTGTAGCCACCTGCGATCCGGAGATTCCGGACCGGGCTCCAACCCAATTCGGCCCCCACCGCATACCGGTTCTGCGGGGAGACCAGGTCTTCATCGAGGTTGAAGGACCCTCCGGCCGGAACGAGCGAGCCCGTCCTCAACGCCCATCCCGTGAGACCGATGTCGAACCCGGCTCCCAGGTCGTAGATGATTCGTGCTCCGACCAGGCTTGCCCGCTCGGCGTCGCCGTCCTCCTCACCCACGTCTTCCTCGACCACCTTGGCGCCGTATTGGCCGCTGAACGTGAAGCCCTCGCCGGCCCGGTAGTTGACGTGTCCGGAGAAGACGTGAGCCGTGCGGGTCAGGTCGAGACCCTCCAACCCGTTCTCGCTACCGGCTGGCTCCGAGCCGACCCCGCCGTCGAGGCTGGCCCCGGGGAGGGGCTCGTCCAGGCTTCCGAGGGGCCGCCGCTCATACTTGTGCTCGTATCTGAAAAGTCCATTCCAATTGTTCGTGGATAGGTCGCGATAGGCCAACCCGATGCGGCTGCGCTCGTAGGTAGGCCCGTCCAGGACGTGGCTCAAGACCCCATGTCCCAGCAGCGTCACGTCGTCGTGGATCCGGCCGATGTACCCAAGGCTGCCCAGGATGTGGTCCTCGTCGCCCGCCGCGCGGTACTCCCCTCGGACGGTCCCCTTCCACGCCGGACTCGCCGTGTAGGCCAGGGCCCCGGTGACGGCCAGGGCGTCCTCTCCTTCGGAGCCCAGGGGGCTCAGGCGTTCCAGGGACGTGTCGATGCGGAGTCCCCTGGCCACCGCCCACCGGTTCCGCAGCCCCATGGCCGCCTGGGCTTCGCGGCCGTCGAAGGCGTTGGCTCCACGGTATTCGCTGAAGACCTGGGTCCCCTCCCGGTAGTCGGCGGACAGGCCAACGACGGTGTTGTTCTGCTCCTGGAACGGATTCAGGCCGTAGGGCCCCGAGAAGGACGAGATCAGCTCGTGGCGACCGTAGAGCCGCGCCCGGTCGAACAGGCGTACGTCTCCGCCCACCAGCAGCCGACGCTGGTCCCCTTCGTCGACGTCTTGCTCGTATTCCACGAACACGGCGCCGCGGTCGGCATCGGGAAGAGGAGCCGTGACTCGCGCACGCACGCTATTGACGTCCTGTGAGGCGCCCTCGCTGCCGCCGGTCCCCGCCGGTGCGACATCCTGGGCGTACCGGTACCCTACCTCACCGGACCAGCGACGTCCGAAGCGTAGACCCACCTGAGCGCCCTCCCGCTCACCCCCCGTAATCAGGCTCTCGGACCGGATGGCCTCGCCGAGAAGCTGGAATTGGGTCGTGAGGTCGGCCCGGGCCCTGAAGCCCATTTCCCGGCGGCCCCGACCAAAACCAGAACTCGGATTCGTAAACGCGGAATCGGTCTCCACGAAGTAGGCCCGGGCGTCCACCCGGTCGGAAGCGTGACGAAGCTCGACCCGCGCCGCGTCGCCGGTCACCCCGGCGCTGTCCGAGCGAGCCACCTCGCTGAAGAGGAACGTCTGGTCCGTTACTGCCAAAGTGGCGTTGGCGCTCGACAGGTCCAGGCCGCCGGCCTCGTTCTCGTCCCGGACCAACCCTCCTCCGAACTCGAGGCGCTCCGAGGCCTGCACCGCGCCGTCAAAGCCGTAGATCCAGAAACGGTCCGCGTCTGCGTCGTCGACCTCATAGGTTACCCGCACGGACACCGGGTTGAGCTGGGCGTCCAAGGAGGGCACGGGCCTCTTGAACAGAAGGCGCCCCGTGAACGGCTCCACGGAGTAGTCGAGGAATCTGGTCAGGGCTTCCCTTCGGAGGATCAGCGACGGCTGATTCCGATCCCGGACCAGGAGTTCCACGTGTTCGCTGTTGATGAGGCCGTCGCCCCGCGAGAGGGCATAGGGGCCCGAAATGCCCAGGGCCGCGATCTCGTCCACCACCTGGGTGGTGCGGTCGTAGCTGGCAAACCCGTCGAGCCGCAGGCCGACGGACCCCATCCCACCCTCGAAGTGCTGGGCAAAGCCATTCAGGGTCCGGGCGTACCGTCCCAGGGTGGTCGCTTCACCGCGACCCGTGCCCGTCAGGAAGTCCCCGTACATCAAGAACGAACGGCCCCGCTCAACGGCTCCGAACACGCGCCCCCGGGATTGGGCCCCGAAGCTCTTCACGGACGCGTCTCCATAGACGCCGTAGAAGTCCTCGGGCCGGATGTCGTTGAAGAATCGACGGTTCGGGTTTTCCTCGGTGTCGAACCGGAGGGTCAGGCTGGTCTCCTCACTGATGTCCCCCGCAGCGTAGCCCGCCGCCCGGATTCCGCCCCAGTACCGGCCGTCGTCGGAGTCGAAGGTCCATTCGTCCAGACGGTCCTGGAGAGCGTCCCGGCTCCTCCCACCCAGGAGCTCCGCCCCTTCCAGCGACCGGCCGTCCAACTGGCCCTCGATGAGTCCCGTGACCAGGAAGGGTCGCTGGCGGTCGCCGGTCCAGGGAATGACGATCTCCAGCTCCCGGCCTCCCGACGTGGCCCGAACCACCCCGTCTCCCGGACCCGAGGGCGCAGCCAGCTCGATCTCGGTGTCCCGACCGACCAGGACCTGCAATCCCGGCGCCACGGGATCCAGGTCGGTCGACGTCCAGCGGCCTCGGGACGCCTCCAGTGTGACCACCGCTGGCAGGGAATCCGTGACCGACAGGCGCAAGACCACGGATCGATCCCCTCGGGCAACGGGGGGTCGCACGTCGTCCAAGCGCAGACAGAACCCGTCATCGGGGCTCGAACAAGCGGACGTCGCTGCCGCAGGCGTTGTCCCGCTCTCAGCGGCTCTGGCTCCCAGGAGGCCTGCGGAGATCGGATCCGCCGGCGCTGGGGCCAGGTTCGAGTTTCCGGCGTTGATGGACGCACCGGGCAGAATGTCTCCGAAGGCCGAGGGGAGTCCCTGCAGGGGGCCCGCGGCCGTCGAGTCCCGGACCCAGCCGTTGAAGAGCGGCCACGTGACTCCGGACCCCCCGTCTCGCTCCGCGGCCTCCGCCTGGCTGCGCCGGCTCAGGACCGCGGCCTCCGCCATGAACCAGAGGCTGTCCTCCTCGGTTTCGTAGCTTCCGAAGTCGACCCGGTGCATCTCTCCGCGGATCAGATCGGCAAAGGCGCTGGTCCCCTGACCGCCGTGGCGCGTCGTCAGGGGCTTCAGATGCAGCGCCGGGGGAAGGGTGCTCTGGTCGGCCCTGACGACCCACAGCCGGGGGCGCAGTCCCACGAAGGAGTAGTTGCCCTCCCCGTCGGTGACGGCAGACGTCCCGTCCTGCAAGAAGATCCGCACCCCTGGAATCCCCAGGCGAACCGAGTCGATCTCCGCCCAGACCTTCCCGAGAATCATGGCCTCTTCGGTGAAGACCCCCGCGTCCCGCACGTCGACGATGGCCGTGACCGGCAAGGAGGACGCCCCCGTGGCCCGGTCGGTGGCGACGGCGGTGTTTGCCGCCGGTCCGACCCTCGCGTTGGCCCCTACCACCATTCGGTAGGTCAGTGTCCGCCGCTCTCCCGGCCCAATGCGGCCGATGGCGAACACCATCGAGTCCGGCGTGACCACAGGGTCGTCGATCCCCCGTCCGTCCAGCGTCACCGTGCCTTTTCGGAGGCGGAACCCGGGGGCCGGCATGTCGCGCAGCAAGACGTCCACCAGTGAAACAGAACCTGAATTCTCAATCTGGAGGGCGTAGGTGACCGGATCCCCGAGGCTCAGGTCCGTAGAGAGGGCCTGCTTCGACAACAGGAGCGGTCCCGCGCCATCGATCTCTCCGATCTCCAGGACGGCCACCGCAGTGTCGTTGCTGGCGTTGGAATCACCCGGCGTGGACACCCCGGCGGTGTGGACCGCCCGGGGACCTTCCCTGGCGATCACGGCGATCTCAAAGGCGCTCGTTTCCCCCGGACCGAGAGGGCCAGGATGGGTGGCCACGAAGTCCCCTCCCGCGAACGCGAAGGTCCAGGGCCCTGACGAGGTCGCGCCGTCGTAGTCGACTTCGGCCGGAATGGCACTCGAGA
>JAHEKK010000176.1 GCA_024638395.1 Gemmatimonadota bacterium
TCGACGTCGAGGCGGATGACCACTTCCGATCCGCCGGGGTTGTCCCTGGAGGGGATGTCGTAGCTTGCGGAGAGCTGCACCTGGGGTTGGAGAGGAGGGCCCTGAAAGACGATCTCCCCCGACTCCAGTTGGAATCTCCGGCCCCATTGCTCCAGGAAGCTCCTGCCGGCGATGGGAGAAATGGTGCCCACGACCCTGGGATCCGCGTCGGGGGCCTTCTCGATGGCCAACTCTCCCGAGAGCTGAACGGCAAGCTGCGGATTCGTCCGTTGGCGAAGCCAGGTGTCCCGGCCGATGGTAACGTCGATGTCGGCGGCCAGCGCCGAAGCGAGAGCCCCGTAGTCCGCTCGGGCCGCTGGTGGACGGTAGCCGAAAGTCTCGCGCAGCATCTCGAAGTCCTCAGGCGTCAGCTCGACGACCTCCAGTTCCCTTTGGGTCGACTGCCCCTGCAAGTACGCGTCCGCCGACACCACCTCCACGTTCCCCTCCACCGACGGCCGCTGCGTGGTCCCTCGGAGGTGGAGCTGACCGGATGCCCTGGCCCTGCTACTGGTATTGGATATGAGCAGGAACTCATCGAGGGACGCCGTGAGGTCGAAGCGGCCCAGGGCCAGGCTCTCCAGCTCCAGGCTCCCCGACAGGGATGCGGATCCGTCCCCGTCGTTCAGGGAGGCGTTGGCAAGCCTAATGACTCGGCCGTCGAGTTCGAAGGCCGCGTCGATCCCCCGGTACTGCGTGCCGAGTCGGGGGAGTGATACGGAGCCCCGCCAGAATCTCGTGCGACCCGCAAGTACAGGGTCGCTGGATCGTCCGCGGATGGTGGCGTCGAGAGAGATGAATCCGCGGAGCCCGGAGACCGCCGCCGGATCGAGGAACGGCACGAACCATTGAACATCGAAGGAATCGGCCTGGGCCCTCAGGTCGACTTCACCGGCGGCCTCCCGCGCGAAACGCTCAGGATCCGTGAAATCCAGATCGACCGGTACGAATCCCTGGACCGATACGGCATTGCTCCCGGCATCCTCCAGGCTCACATCGGCTTGCAGGCGGTCGTCGCGGTACGCCAGGTCCAGGGCCAGCAAGCCCCGGTCTCGGCCCTGGCTTTGCATGAGCGCGTTCGCCGACCACTCCCAGGACGGGTCCGACAGCGACCCGGTGAACGCCAGATCGCTGTTGACGGTGGCCTCGACTCCAGGGAACCCCAAGAGGTCGCTTACCGTCCCGACGCGGAACGCCGTGGTGCTAAGGTTGAATGAGTCGGCCCGCGTGGGATGGAGCCCGCCGGCGAACGCGATCCGTTGATTGCCGGCCACCAACTCGGCCGGACCGACCACGAGCCCGTCCATGAGATCGAGTTGGACACGATCGGTGAGACGCCAGACGTCCTCGTCGATCGAGAAGCGGAAGCGTTCCACCTCCCACTGGCGGCCACGGGACTGAGGATCGATGAGGGCACGAAGCTCGCCGTCGCGCGTTTCGTCTACGCCGGCGGTCACCTCCAGTGCCAGGAGGTCACCGTCGTAGCGGAGTTCGAGGTCTGTTCTGGCCACTTCGATCTGGGCCGGAGTGGTGATTCGCCGGATGTTGAGGCCGACATGGGCCGAGTCGATCTGACTGAAGCGTGGGCCGGTCACGCTCCATGCGCCGTTCACACCCAGGACTTGGATCCCGTCGATGAGAACCGCATTGGCCTCGGCCTCTCCCTCGAGGACCAGGCCGGCCGGGGATCGACGGAGGCGGGTTTCCGCCCGTGCAGTGCCGACGTCGAAGACCTCGGCGTTCACCAAGGGCGCGAGGGGTTGGGCGTCGGTCAACACCACGTCCATGGCGAAGGAGGGTGTGGCCTGGCCGTCGGCGTCGAAGGTGATCAGCCCCCCACCCTGGGCACTCAGCGCATTCGTCTCTATCGAAAGCGTATCGATGTCGACCTGCGCCGCTGCCCAGCGGCCCGCAACCGCCACCGCATCGACTTCTACATCTCCCCACCCACCCTCCAATACCGACGCCTCGAATGCCCACCCCCGGGTAGCGGGGACGAGGGCTCGAACGGCCGCCCGTCCCCGCGCCGAGACGGGGGAAGAGACGGCCAACAACGGGCCCAGCTCCGGGACGTCGAACTCGAACAGGGCCTGACCCTCCGACATCGCGGCGCTGTCCACCAGGGCCGAGCCCGATATCGCGACGGTCCCGGCGCCCGCCTCGAGTAGTCCTTCCAGACCGAGTCGCCTCGAGGTCAACGTGGCATCCAACACCCCCGCCGTCAGTTCGGCGTGGTTGATGGTGGACGGGCTGAACTGCAGGGAAGCCGTGCCGTCGACATCGCCGCCCGATTGGCGGATCAGCAGCCCCCGGGCATTGCCGTTCAGCGAGGTGGCCAGCTCACTGCCGGCCATGAAACGTCCCACGTCCATGCCCTGGAAGGAGAGGCTGGCTACGGAGATCCGCCGCCACCCTTCCGGATCGAATTCGGCTTCAGCTTCGGCTTCGGCTCGTCCTCCCGGATACAACAATGACAGTCGACCCTGCAGCCCCCCCCGGATCAAGGTCACGTCGGCGCTGCCTTCGGAAATGACCTGATCCGCGACGTGGGAAGAGTCGAGGCGAACGGACAACTCGCCGGTCCCCGTCTCCACCGACGCGCCTTCGAAGCGACCCTCGAAGGAGCCGTTGAGGGAAACGGCCATCGGCGGGTCGTCGCTGGCGAATCTAGGATCCAGTTGGATGAAACGGCCTCGTTCGACGGTGACCACCGGAGGGTCCTGGAAAGGCAGGACCGACGCGTCCACCTCGAGCTGCAGGTTCGGGTCGTCGCTCCGTATCGACAGCTGGGCCCGACCGTTCCGCAACCGCACCGATCCCGAGGAGGCAGGGAGGCTTCGGCCGCCCCAGGTCCCCTGGGTCAACGAAAGGTCCAGGGCAGCAACCAGGTCCGGCCCCGGCGGCCCCTCGATCCGGCCCCCCAACGAGGCCGAGACCCGCGACGCCACGGTATCGCCCGCCAGTGAGGCCAGGTCGAGCTCCCGGAGTACGAGCCTCTCGATCTCCAGCTCCAGGTCGGGTCCCCAGGCTGCCTTCGCCGTCCCCCCTCCGTCCACGGCGCCCTCACCGTGGGTAAGGTCGAGTTCCCATGGGCCGCCCCCTTCCTTCGGGCGATAGACCAACCGTCCTGACGTGGATCGGCCGGAAACGGCCTGCTCGGGGAGACGGACGGTCCACGCACCGTCCAGAGCGGCTGGCTCCAAACCCTCGCCCTCTGCGTCGATCATCAGGGAAAGGGGCCCTTCAACGATCCCTTCCAGCATGACCTGGGCCCCGAACGCGTACGCCGACGCCCTGGACCAAGACGTCATGTGTCCCTGGGCGTCGATCCGTGCCGCGAACCGGCCCGGGTTCGCCCGAACCGCGCCGCCGTACTCGAACGTCGTGCCCGCCGAGTCGGCATCCACGTCGAGCCGGCCGCCCCCGAAGACCAAGTTGCCCAGCAGAGAGGGCTGAAGGTCCACCTGGGCGCTCCCCACCCAAGGCCCCCTGCCGTCCGGCGTCCGCGCGAAGTCCGCGGAGGCCTGGAGGTTGAGACGGCCCTCGGCGCCTTCGAGCATGAGATAGGACGGATCGATCTCGCGAATGGTCACCGTTCCAGCCAGTCCCGACAGCGCGCCGCGAACAGCCCCGCCGTCCGGGGAGCTGGGAGGCAGGTCGATGGCCGCATCGAGCTGAGCAGCGCTACCGTCCCCCAACGTCACGGTGGCGGTGCCCGTGACGTGCCCGGTCCGACTGCTCTCGAGGTCTGCCGACCCTGAGAGGGTCGCCACGGGATCGACGTCCAGTCCGAGAAACCCCAGGTCTCCCAGCGCGAACTCCGGAGCCTCCACCGATAGACTGAGACCGTCGGCGGTCGAGACGTCCGGAGGCCACGCGGGCGGCCACGGGAGCCTGCCCGATGCCCCGAGGCGGCTGGACGGGGAGGCCAGCGAAAGGGTGTCGATTCGTGCCGATCCGTTTCCTACTGCCCCCGCCAGCGTGACGTCCAGGTTCCCGGGTGCCTCCCGCGACGTCGCCTGGAAGGACAGGGAGTCGAGTTGGAAAGACGGATTCTCGCCCAGTGAGATGGCTGATGCCCTCAGGAGGAGGTCGGCAACGCTCCCGCGCCGGTCCCCGTCCGACGAAACGGTCACGCCGCCGCCGACCACGGCAAGCGTGCCCACGTGCACAGTCCAGGCACCCCCCGATGGGGTCTCGTCGGCCGGAGGCGGAACCAGCGTCGTCACTTCCCACACCCCCTGGGTCCTCCGCAGGTCCGCCGAGGGGTGAACGACGGACAACTCCGGGAGGCTCACCCGGTGGCTCAGGAGCGGACGAAGCCGGTACTGGGCGCGTAGGCTGTCCACGGTCAGGAGGGCGGTACCGTCCTCGCGGATCAGGTGGACGTCTGTAAACTCCGCCCTCGTCGGGAGCCAGATTCGCGCCGATCCCACCTCCGCCACGACCGCTGCCTCCGAGAATGCTGCGCCCACGATCCGTTCCGTCAGCCACCGGGACGTCGGCGGGAACCACAGGAAGGCCCAGCCCCCCATGGTGAGGAGCGCCACCAGGGCGGCACTGTTCCTGACCGCCCGTTTGACCCGCTGTCTCGTGATCCGGATCACACCGCTGACTTGGGAAAGGGTTTTGTCATCGAAGTGGGGGACGTCGGGGTCTCTTATGGAGCCTGACCCGACCTTTCGTCCGACTTCTACCCGTCGCGAGGCACAAGGGGCCGGACTCCGTATCCCGGGAGTGCTCGGCTCGAGGGTTGGGTGGGGATGCCCTTTGCGCCGGCGGCCGTGATCAAATCCGCTCGCGACTTCATTCGAAGAAGATAGGTGCTTTTGAAAGCCGAGTGAGTGCGGTGGACCGTGTCGATCTCCAGGGCCGATAATGCGGGCGGCTCCTGCCGACGTCCTCGAGGGGCGCGGGCCGTCGAGCCGGGGGCCCCGGCACTCGGACCGTCGATGGAGTTTGACCGCTCCGCGCCTACGGGAGCCCGGGGAGGCGTCGATCCTTGAGGCCATGAATCCACGCACCGCCCGTTTCGTTGCCGACCTCCTCGTCGCCCGGCGTCCAGCGACCGACGGCGTTGAATGGGCCGAGGTCGAAGAGGTCACCGTCGAGTACCGCCTCGGGGGCCTCGCACGGGGGCTTGTAGAGAGCAGCGACGTTCCCGGCAGCACCGCTCTGGCCTGGGAGGCAGCGTGCCGCGAGCAGGCACTGGGGGCGAGGCTACTCCTGGAGGAGTGGGACGATCTGAGAGTCGTGCTCGACGGCCACGGCATCGTACCGTCGCTGGTGAAAGGGGGGTGGATGCTCGTCTCGGGGCTCTACGGCTCCGGTGAGCGAGCCCTGGATGATATCGACGTGACGGTGCCGGCAAACCGGGCGACGGAGGCAGTGGAGCTTCTGACCGGGGCCGGATGGGAGCCCTGGGCCACCGACGCTTTGACGACCGTGGGCTGGGCCGGTGCAGTGACGTTCCACCCCCGGGGACCGGCCCGCGCCATGGGACTCGCCGTCGACCTTCACTGGAATCTCGAATACGGAGCCCTACGGTCGCGAGGGGCTGTGGCAAGGGGTCGGTGGGGTGGTCGGACGTTGAGACCCGAGGATCAGCTAGCCATCGCGCTCGAGCATGTTCTCAAGCATTTGAGATTTCGAACCCACCTGAGCGGCATCGCCGACGTGGCACGCCTGTTGGCCACACCGATCGACCGGAGCCGGGTACGGCAGAGGTTGCAGGCAGGACCCTGGTCCGAGGCCGGCTCAGCCCTCCTCGATGCGGTGGACGGCTGGAGAGCAACCATCGACGAGGGGGGGCGCCGGGCGCCCCACGTCCAGCGCCGGTTTGCGTTGCCGAGGGTGGTCTCGAGAGCGGGTCGTGAGACCGGCCGTCTCGCCGGGCTCGGAGCCCGGTGGTCGCTCATGAGCCCCGCGGCCGTGGTCCACGAGTTGATGGATGCGCTTTTTCCTCCGCCTGCCTGGTTGCTGGACCGGTACGGCTCGGTCTCGTCCGAGACGACTCGTCTGAGGCTCCACCACCTGGCCCGCGTGCTCCGGTGGTCCGTGGGATCGGGCGTGTCTCCCCTCTCGACGAATCAGGACCAACCCGCGTCGGTGGCCGTCAAAGCCCTTTAGGGAAGCGCTGCCCAAGGCCGCGCCGCCCCCGCCCTCGATCCGGGGGGCCGTCCTCCAGCGGTCGGACCCCTCAACCCGGGGGGCCGCAGGGGCCCTCACGGGTCTTACCCCATCGTCCGGGGCTGTGTACTGAATGAAGGCCCGGCCGGGGCAGGGGGCTCCCCCCCTCGCCGCGTTGCCGAAGAGGGCCGGGGCGGGCCCTCTCCGCGAATCCGGGTGAGCCCGGGCATCCGTTGACAGCCCCTGGTGCAGTCCCTAATTTTCCCAGTCTCCCCAGCGACCGTTTTGTCTCACTGGTGAGATCGACCGCGCCCAGGCGGGGATTGCGGTCACCAAAGCGCGCCTGGCTCCATCGACCAGGGCGCGTTTTTGTCGCCAATCACACCCAGGGGTGGAACCCGGCAGATGCCGACCATCAACCAACTCGTGCGCAAGGGTCGCGAGCGGCTCGTCAAGAAGAACAAGTCGCCTGCGTTGCAGAAGAACCCCCAAAAACGGGGTGTCTGTACCCGCGTGTATACGACGACCCCAAAGAAGC